>CAZQTQ010000059.1:0-14991 GCA_964596025.1 uncultured Rickettsiales bacterium | reverse complement strand
AAGGTGCCGCGGACCGTTGCCAACGAGAGCGCTTATTGGAAGGGCTACATGGAGCGGCAGTACGGCCAGGCTCTGACGGTGTCCGGTGGCGGGAGCATCCTCATGGGCATTCTCGCGATGGTGGCGGTCGGTGCCACGATGGGGACCGAGTACCACGAGTCCTGGATGTGGGCGGTTGCGGCCAGCCCCTTCGCAGCAGGGGCTGGCATGCTGATCGGAGGCGTCGCCCTTCAGAAGCAAGGCGACAAGAATATGAAGCGAATCTGGGAAGAGGTGGACACCTACCGTGCTCCCGAGACCGCTGCAGCCCGGACGACGACAGAAGCCATCGCCATCTTGCGAGGTCGACACTTCCCGGGTCTCTTCATTGGCGGGCCGGAGGCGCCGATCGATGACGGATGTCATCCCCTTCTTGGGGAGACCTGCAGTCCTTGACTGACCAGAGTCTTCCTTCCTGGGACGCACCCGAAGACGCAGAGCTGGGCACGGCGGGGCCGCTGCTTCAGACCGCGGTGCCTGGACCGGTCGGTCGGACCTGGGTAGACCGACTTGCTGCGGTGGAGTGCCCCGCAATCGTGGCCCGCCGGGTGCGTCGGGCAGAGGTCTCGGGCCAGGAACACGACCCCGTGGTTTGGGAGCGGGCCTTGGGATCCAACGTCTGGGATCCCGATGGCAACCGCTACGTCGATCTCCTCGGGGGCTTCGGGGTGGCGTCGGCCGGTCACGCCAACCCGCATGTGCTCGACGCGGTCCGGCGGCAGCTGGGCCGTCTGGTACACGGTCTGGGCGACGCGTTCCCCGGGCGGCCCCGCATCGAGCTCGCCGAAGCCCTGGGCCGCATCACCCCCGGGGCACTCCAGCAGAGCATCTTCTGCAGTACGGGCTCCGAAGCGGTGGAGGCGGCGCTGAAGACGGCGATGATGGCAACGGGCCGGTCGGGAATCGTAGCGTTCGAGGGCGGCTACCACGGGATGTCGCTGGGCGCCCTCTCGGTGTCCCACTACAAGGAGGCCTTTCGGGAGCCGTTTGCCGGCCGACTGGGCTCGCAGGCCGCGTACCTGCCCTTTGGAGCCTCGGCGGAGGATCTACGGGCTGCCTTGGGCAGCGGAGCAGAGCGACCGGCAGCGGTCCTGGTCGAGCCGGTTCAGGGGAGGGGCGGCAATCGCTGCGCTGAAGCGGGCTGGTTCGCTCAGCTCCGAGAGCTATGCACTGCCCTCGACGTCGTCCTGATCTTCGACGAGGTCTTTACTGGCTTTGGACGCACCGGCACCTGGTTTGCTGCGGGCAGCGAGGCCCTCGATGGGGTCGTCCCGGACTTGCTCTGCCTGGGCAAGGGGATGAGCTCAGGCTTCCCGATTTCGGCATGCATCGGCAACCAAGAGGTCATGGGGGCTTGGGGACTGAGCCGCGGCGAGGCGATCCACACCTCGACCTTCTTGGGCCATCCCGTCGGTTGTGCTGCTGCCCTGGCGGTGATCGAGCTCTTCGAGGCCGGTGGCCTGCTCGAGCGGGGCGCCGCCCTTGGCGAGCGCATGGGTCGGGACCTGCAGGGGCTAGCAGCGGCCCACCCGAAACAACTGGCTTCGGTCCGCGGGCGGGGTGCGATGCGGGGCCTGGCGATCCGGCCCGCCGCCGGGAAGCCTCCCGTCGCCCTGAGCCTCCGTCTCTGCCGGAGCCTGCTTGAGCGCGGCTATCTCCTCCTGCCTGCCGGCGTTCAGGGCGAGGTCCTCTCCTTCACCCCGCCTCTGGTCCTGTCGGAGTCGCAGTGGAGCGGGGCAGTGGAAGCTCTCGAGGCGGTCTTGGTGGAGGCTGCGTTTGGCGACTGAAGCGAGCGACACTCTGCATGCTGCCGTCCAGGATGCGATCGGGCGATCCCAAGGCCCGCGCTTTTGGGATTGGCCAAATGAGGACTTCAACCTCCTGGCTCGGCGCCTCTTTGCCTACCAGTTCGCTTCCTGTGCACCGTTTGCGCACTACTGTTGGGTGCGGGGCGTCGAGCCGAATGAGGCCTTGGACTGGACTGAGATTCCCCCGGTGCCGACGGAGATCTTCAAGACGGTCGATCTCTTTGCCGCATCCGCGCCCGCAGACGCCGGCCTGGTCTTTCAGACCTCGGGAACCACTGAGGGCACCCGAGGACGCCACTACCTGCGTCACGCTGAGACCTATGAGGCCAGCTTGGGCCCCTGGCTCGAGGCCTTTCTCATCCCCAGCGGTGGCCGTCCACGCGTGGTCGTCTTGGCCCCTACCCAGGCCCAGGCCCCCGACTCGAGCTTGAGCCACATGCTGCAGTGGGCGCACGACCGCTGCGGGGGCAAGGGGAGCGCCTTTTTCTGGGATGGGAGTGGGCCTCGCATTGAGGAGGCGTATCGGGCCCTTCAGAGTAGCTGCGAAGAGGCCTGCCCCGTGTTGCTCTTGGGCACGGCTCGTGCTGTACAGGCCCTGCTCGAGTACATCCTCGACGGTGTGTCTGAGCGCGCCCTCAATCTCCCGCAGGGGAGCGGCTTGATGGAGACCGGCGGCTTCAAAGGCGCGAGCAGTTCGCTCTCGCCCGATTCCTTACGCGAGGGCCTGTCGGATGCGCTGGGCCTCCCGTCCGAAGCCGTGGTCTCGGAGTACGGAATGACCGAGTTGGGCAGCCAGGGCTACCAGCCGAGCCTGCGGATGGGGGCTGATCCCGAGACGAGTGCCCGCTTCGGTCCGGTACTCGCGCAACCTGGGGGCCCCGAAGGTCTGGTCGATGCCTTTGGCGTTCCCCGGCTCTACGCCTTCCCGCCCTGGTGCCGCGTGCGGGCCGTCGAACCCAGTAGCTTGGAGATCCTCCCCATGGGCAAACGGGGTCTTCTGTGTTTTTGGGACCTGAGCAACGTCGACTCTGTCCTCTGCGTCCAGACAGCGGACTTGGGCGTTGTTCTGCCCGAGGGGGTCGTACTCTACGGCCGCGCGCCGGGGGCACCGCCAAGGGGGTGCTCCCTTGCGGTGGACGAGATCCTGAGAGGTAGAAGTTCGGGAGAGGGCTCGGCGTGAGCGAGGCCTCGGCGATTCGGACGGCTGCCTCGGAGCTGAGGGCGGCTCGGGACGAACTGTTGGGCCTCGAGTCCCGCGGTCGCCGGCTTGGATTGGCTTCTGTGGCAGCGGCCTGGCTGGACCACGAGGACCCCATCCGTCGCGAGGCCCTCGCCCGGTTGCCCCGGGAGTGCGGACTGAGTGAGGCCGCAGTGGCCTGGGGCCTGGATCGGGCGTTCGAGGTGATCACGGAGGATGCGCTTGAGGCTTGGTGGGATGCGGAGGGCTCCGACGAGGCACCGCAATTCGGCCTCAGTGCGCACATTTGGGCAGGCAACGTGTTTTCTGCTGGGCTGCCGCCGGTCTTGGCTTCCCTGCTCGCAGGTACGCCCTGCCTCATCAAGTCGTCGAGTTCGGCGCCGTCCTTCGCTTCGCTCTGGGTGAGATCGCTCGAGCAGCAGGCTCCAGGGCTGGGGCGGGCCTGCAGCGCAGCGAGCTGGGCTCGGGGTGACCTCGAGTCGACCGAGGCCCTGCTCGCTCAGATCGACCTGCTCTTCGCCTTTGGCGACGACGCGTCGCTGGACGCGATCCAGAGCCGAGCCGGTTCCTTGCCCATGCGCCGCTTCGGGAGTCGCTACAGCGTGGCTGCCGTAGGTGAGTCTTGGGAACCCGAAGATGCCGGTCTGGCCGCGCTACTCGTCGACCACCTCGCCTGGGACGGAGCGGGCTGCCTGAGCCCGCGGTGGGTCTTTGTCGAGGGGGGCGCGCCGCGCACTCTGGCCTTGGCCCGCCGGACGGCTGAGCTCGCTCCTGCCGCCGTCTCCGTCTTGCCCGGCCTTCCTCTAGACGCGGGCCGCGGAGCCCAGCGCATGGCCTGGCTGGCGCAGTGTGCCTTTGCCGGGTGGTCTGCCTTCGCGCCCGGTTGGGCGGTGGCCTCGCTGCCGGATGCCCAGCTCGCCGAGGTTCCCCCGCGAGCGCTGTGCTTTCTTTCCCTGGACCGTCTCGAAGAACTCCCTTCGGTGCTAAGGCCGCTCGGCACGACCCTCCAGGGCTTGAGTTGGCTGGGGAATCCGGCACGATGCGAGTCACTCGCCGGCCTTCTGGCGCCTCTGGGGCTGAGCCGATTGGCTCCGGCCGGCCGACTTCAGTGTCCCCCAGTGGACTGGAACCACGACGATGTCCGAATCCTCGCGTCCTGCTTCTGAGCCCAAGGCTGAGCCCGGCCGAGTCCGTCGCCCGTCGCTGCTCGAGCGCGCGCTGGTCTCCTTGGATTGGCCGCGGGTGGTCGATGAGTTGGCCGAGCGGGCGTCGACCCAGTGGGGGGCTGAGCTCTGCCGTGGCCTGGAATTCCACGCTACGGCTAAGGAGGCGAATGCGGCCTACGGCGAGGTGGCGGAGATGCTGGCCCTCCTGGAAGCTGAAAAAGGGCTCAGTCTGGGCGGCGTCGCTGACCTTCGCGTTGCCCTTCGCGCCGTTTGTAAGGGCGAGATCCTGGACGGTCCCACCCTGATGGCTGTGGCCCACACGCTCGAGGCCCTCGAGCGGCTGAAGCGTCAGCTGAACGAAGGAGCTGAACTCGCCCCCCGCCTGGCCGATTCGGCCCAGGAGCTGCCGTCGCAGCCAGATCTCGCGGCCTGGCTCGTCGGCTCCTTCGATGCGCGGGGCGAACTCAGCACTTCGGCCTACCCCCAGCTTCGCTCCCTACGTTCGGCCAAGGCCCGCCTCCACGAGACCATCCGCCGCACCCTGGAGTCGCTGCGCCGCGATGAACGCTATGGGGAGGCCCTGCAGGACGACTTCTTGGCCCTGCGCAACGACCGCTACGTCCTGCCCATCAAGGTGGGCCACAAACGGCAGGGCCTGGGCATCGTCCACGACGCATCGGGTTCGGGACAGACGGTCTTTGTCGAGCCCTACGAGGTCATCGAGGCCAACAATGACCTCAAGATGGCCGAGGCCGAATTGGAGCGGGAAGAGCGGCGAATCCTCGACGAGCTCAGCCGGGGGGTCGAGCGGTTCGCCCCCTTCCTTCGCGAGGGACTTCTGCGTGCTGCTCACCTCGACGCGGTGCACGCCCGCGTGCTCTTGGGCCAGGATCTCGACGCAGTCGTCCCTGTGGTGCGGCCCGATGGGGTCTTCGATCTCAAGGGAGCCCGCCACCCCGTATTGGTCCTCGGTGAAGGCGAGGTCGTTTCCAACGACTTGGCCCTGGGCGGCCGGGCGAAGGGACTGGTGCTCTCGGGCCCCAACACCGGCGGAAAGACCGTCACGCTCAAGACCGCGGGACTGGCGTCGTTGATGGCGAGAGCCGCCATTCCGATCCCGGCGGAGCCCGGGAGCGAGGTCGGCTGGTTTCCGCAGATCGCCACTGACATCGGAGACAATCAGGACGTTGACGGTGGGCTCAGCACATTCTCGGGTCGAGATCTTGGAGTCGCTGGATGGGACCGAGGGGGCGTCCCTGGTGCTGGTCGACGAGATCGCTGCCGGCACCGATCCCGTCCAAGGGGCGGCGCTGGGGCGCGCCCTACTCGGGGCCCTGCTCGAACGCGGTGCCGTTGTGGTCACGACGACCCACTACCCAGAGCTCAAGGTCCTGTCGACGACCGACGATCGCTTTCGCACCGCGCAGGTGGGCTTCGATCCCAAGGAGGGCAAGCCCACCTACCACTTGGAGATGGACCGGGCAGGAGGCTCTCACGCCTTGGATGTGGCGGCACAGGTCGGCCTGGAGGCTTCGATTCTGGACAGGGCTCGCTCCTACCTCGATCCGGGTGCGGCGAGCCTCGAAGCGCTGCTGTCCCGCCTCGAAGGCGAGGTGCAGGCAGCTCGGGCAGCGCGGGACGCCGCCGAGGCAGACCGGCGGCAAGGGGAGTCAGAACTCTCGGCCCTGCAGACCGAGCGCGACGAGCTGCTTCGCCGAAGTCGGGACCTTGAGCGGGAGCTGCGGGCGGAGTTCAACGCCGAGGTAGAGGGCTACCGGGCGACGGTGCGGGGGGCGCTCAAGCAGATGGAAGAGGCCCAGAGCGTGGAGGCCGCAGAACGGGCTCGGCAGCGCATCCACGAGGGAGCTTCTGCCATTGAGGCTCGGCTCGGCCAGGGCAGCCCATTGCCCGTTGGTGACCGGGTCGACCCGTCGACGGTGCAGGCTGGTGATTGGCTGCGCGTGGGTTCCTTGGGCCGCGATGTCACCGTGCTCTCCGGGCCCGACGGCAAGGGCCGCTGGCTGATGGATGCCGGCGGGTTGAAGATCCAGGTCCCGGGCAAAGACCTCGAGCGGGCACGGAGTCCTGCTCCCAGCAGGTCGCCGAAGCAGGGGAAGACCGAAAAGGGCGGTGGGAAGAAGGGCAAGACGGCAGGCCGCGGAAGAGAGTCCTCGAGGACACCAGCCGTGCCCGGGCGGCTGGAAGACCCGAGCACGGCCTTTCGCAGCGAGGAAGCGACTCTGGACCTGAGGGGCCAGCTAGTAGATGACGCCCTGGAACTCGTCGACCGCTTCCTGGACGAGAGCGCGGTCTCCGGGCGCTCCTTCGCCTTCTTACTGCACGGCCACGGAACAGGCGCTTTGAAGAAGGCGGTTCGCGCCCATCTTCGCGGCTCTCCCTATGTCAGCCGCTGGGAAGCCGGAACGCGGGGACAGGGAGGGGATGGCATTACCGTTGTGGTTGTCCAGACGGTTTGAGGTGAGCTAGGGGCCTGATCTGCGTCTGGCGATCTCCTTGTCGAGCCAGCTGAGTCGCTCTTCCATGGAGTCAATCCGCCTGGCCAGGGTGTCTGCGTCTCCTTCCCGTTCGGCGAATCCGACCTCAAGGTTGTTCATTTCCTCGAGTAGCTTGCGGCGCTCCTGACGGAGGGTCTTGATTGACGGCTCGGCTTGGTCGGTTGTTCTGGATGATGTTTGCTCTCGGCCGGTCGAGGAGGGGGCCGTTCTTCCGGCGTCGTCCGGTTTGGCGGTCGGGGCCGTGGACCTGGCGGTGGTTCCCGAGTGCCTGGCTCCTGGGGAGTTGTCGGAGGCCGGGTACTTGTTTCGATTGCGAGCCGGCTGGGTCTCGTCGAGCGGTCCGTCCGGCTTGCCGTCCTTGGTCCTCCAGGCTCGACGTCGATACTCTGCCGGGATGAGTGAGACTCGGTCGACGAGGTGGAGTTGGCCCTTGTCGTCGACGTAGAGGAAGAGCCCGGTCTCGGCTTCCTGCTCCGAGTCCGTGGGCTTCGAACCTTCCTGGGCCGCCCCAGGGGTCGCCACGCCTATCCCCAGGGCGAGGATCACGAACCAATGGCGAAGCTTCGATCTCATACCGGGTGAATTGTCCTCCCTGCAGCGGTCAGCTTAGCCCAGCGTCGCGGGGTCTCCGCCTCATTCCGCTCGCTAATCCCCCCCGAGCCAGCTCTCAACGTCCACCGCCATCACGCCGCAGCGCCCGGCCGCAAAGAGGGTGCGGCCGTCGCGTGAGCGGGACAGGCTCTCCACGAGGCCCCCCAGCCGGATGCGAACTGTGGGGCTCTCCCCCAGGGGCTCGACCGCGTAGAGGTAGCCATCGATCGGTGAGGCGGCGGCGACGCGGTCGTATTCCGGCAGGACCTCGATAGCGGCCAAGCCGAAGCCGGCGGGGCGGGCTTCAATCGGTGTCAGGCTGGGACCGTCCAGACTCAAGACCTGCCGGGCCAAGAAGCGCGGGATGTGGAGAAGGCCTTCGGAATCGAGGATGAGCCGGCGGTTGCCCATTCCCAAGAATCGATAGCTGAGGAGCTCCCGTCCCTGGAGGTCCATGCGGACGACAAAGGGACTCTTGCGCCGGGCCAGGCTGAGCATCGAGCCGTCCAGGGGATCGATGACGAGGTCTTCGACCTGGGGTCGGCTGTCGCTCCGGGCGCGGGCGATGAAGGCTCCCATTGATGCCTCGTAGAGCAGAATGTCGCCGGAATCGCGGCAGGCCACGAGGCCTATGGATAAGAGTGGGTGCCACTGCCAGCGGCTGGGGCGGCAGGGCACGGGGTCTTCAGCGACGCTTGCGGCCTTGGCGGTGTAGGCGTCCAGCGCCAGGACGGCGGTGTTGGGGGTGCTGCCTGGAACGTCTCCCTCGCGCTCCAGCTCCACCACGGCAAAGAGCGTCTCGTTGACCCCCTGACCGAGTGCTACCGGCCGCACCCGCCGGACAGGTGCGCCCCCCAATTCGCCCAGCCGCATGCCCTGTCGAACGAGCGCCCGATTCGGCTTCTCATCCAGGGCCAGTCGCAAGATCGCGCCCTTGGTCCGGTGAGCGGCAAAGAGGGCTGGGGTCACGCTGTCGTCGTAGGCCAGTGACGAGATCCCGACCTCGGTCGAGAGCAGCGTGATGCGCTCGTCGGCCAGCACGGCCTCGCAGCCCAGAAAGCCCGTGTCCACCGTGTAGGCGAGGGTGGCCAAGGAGGCGGCGAGGGGCAGGGAGAGGCGGCCTAAGGCACGGAGGGGATGGGGAGAGAGGCGCGGGAAGACGGGGATGCCCGCTGAGCCCAGGGCTGCTCCCGTCACGCCCGCGACCACGCCCAAGGCGGCACCTGGGACTGCCCCGTTGTCGTCGAGCCCGATCCAGGTGGAGAGCAGGGCGCCGCCGAGGACGCCAGCGAAGGCAGGCTCCCAGGAGAGGAGGCCGAAGGCGCGGCGGGTCGGGGGAGCCACGAGCAGGAGGGTGAGGATGGCCAAAGCCGAGGCGCAACTCAGGCCGTAGGGGCCCATCCAGCTCTGGCTCTCGACGATCTCGGCGGCCGGCAAGACGCCCGATTCGAGTGGGCGGGCTCCCAGCAGAAGCGCGGCCAAGATCGCGCCCAAACCGGCGAAGAACAGGGCGAATCGGAAGCCGTGGTCCGAGGGCCACGACGCTGGAGGGAGGCCGGTCAGGCTTCGCTCGTAGGGAAGCAGGACCCGCCGCCGGCGACGTCCTAGGAGGCCGCCCAGGCCTCCGCAGGCGAGAAATCCGCCGTAGAAGAGGGGGTAGAGCCCCGCGCCGATCAGGGAAGCGGCGAGTCCGGCAAAGAGCGCGGGAGGGCCCAGGAGGAGGGTCCAGGGGAGTGCAAGGATGCGTTGCTTGGCGCTGGGTTTGGTTCCAGGAGGAGGGTCCAAGCCCCAGGCGGTCGCCGTCAGAATTGCCGCTCCCAGGAGCGCGCAGCCCAGGGGCGGAAGGAGGGCTTCTGCGCCCGTTGCCCTCAGGTCGAACCAGCCCAGCGTGCGGATCGTTTCCACTGGGACCACAAGGCCCAGCGCCAAGCCGTGCTCGATGCGGGCCGCGATCTCGGAGAATTGCTGGCCCCAGAGGTCGGCAAGGACCGGCCAGAGTGCGACCAGGGCCAGGACCGTCAGGGTCCACTCGACAGCGAGTTCTTGCAGCTCCGAGAGTTCGCCCGAGGGCTTCCTGGTCTCGTTGGCATCCACGGCCGAACATCCTGCGGGTTCGTCCGGAAAACGCAAGGCTCATCCCTCCCGCTGCCGGCCTGCTTGCGTGCATCGCCTCCGGCCACCTACCGTTCCGTTGTTATGGCAGCGCGCATTTGGGACGTTCTGAAGCGACACAGGGGGTTGTCCGCCCTGCTGGCGGTGCACGCCGTCCTCTTCTGGGCGGTGATTGCTGCGGGCAGTCCCTGGGCCACTGCGGGGGTGGAGTGCGCGTCCGGCGCCATGGCAGAGGGCATGCTCGGCAGCTCGAGTTGGTCGCCGTGGGATCTCTTCCACGGGGCTCTGGGCGGGATGTTCGTTGCCGCGTTGGCCGGGCTGCCGCTCTTTGCCGTCTTTGGCGTGACCGCGCTGGGGATGAAGATCCTGGTGTGGCTCTGCGCCGTCGTCGTCGTCGTCGTGGCCTACCACCTACTCGATCGGACCGAGGGCCGACGCGCTGCAGCCATCGGCGCGGCGGGGCTCGTCTTCGCTCCGCCGGCCCTCTTCCACGTCAGCTCAGTCTACGGAAATTGGCACTGGACCCAGGCCGTCTTCGACTACGGAGTGACTTTGGTCGCCCTCGAGCTGGCGCGTCGCGGGGCGGCGGCTGGTCTGCGCTCGTGGGCGGCCATGGGCCTCGTGACCGGCTTTGGCGTCTTCAATTGTGTGGCTTCAGTCCCCTTTATGGCCCTGCCTTGGCTTCTCGTTGTGGTGGCGCAGCGTTCTCACCTCGACCTCCGAAAGTTGGCTGCTGGTGCCGGCGGTCTGGTCCTGGGGGCTGCTCCCTTCCTCTACAAGCTCTGGTTTCACCGCCCCTTCGGCCTAGGCCCCACCCCTCGGGACCAGACCCTGGGTCGCTTGAGCAGCTTTCGGCCCCAGCTGGACAAGGCCCTCGACCTCGTCCATCCCGAGTTGCCCTGGGCCCTGCACGTGCACGACGTCTTGCCACAGAGTGCCCTCAGGGCAGCCTTTACCGCCGAGGTGCTGTGGGTCGTCCTGCTCTGGGCGGGGACTCTCTGGGGCTTGGTCTCCATCCTGCGCAGCCTGCGCCTTCGCGGGGTCCTCGCGGCCGCCGGTGCCCTGCCTGCGCTCTACGCCTTGGTGTTTTCAGCCGCCTACGTCGTGCTGTCGGCCCGGCTGGAGGTCCTCCCCGTCGAGTTCAGCAACGTCCGGGAGCACGGCCACCGCATGGTGCCTCCGCTGCTCGTCGCTCTGGTCCTCGGCGGTGCGGTGGGTTGGTCACGCTTCATCGACGGTCGAAGGGGTCCGCTTCGCCTTCTCGGTTGGGGGGCTGCGCTCGTGCCGGCGGCGGTTGGCCTCGTCTCGATTCTGGGAATCCTCCAGCAGGCCCCAGAGGGCGCGGGCGTGTCCGACTACCGCGCATCCTGCACCGACGTCCTGGGAGTCAACGGGGCCGCCACCCTGCGGGGCGAGGCCGAGGCTCTGGCCGAGGTCTGCGGGCAGTTCGACGACCCCATCGATCGGCGCAACTGCCGGCTGGGGGCCGGTTGGGGGATGGGCATGCACCGCGGGCAACCTCGCTTTCTGCCCAAGAACCAGCGACCAGAGGGCTGGTCCGAGCACTCTCTCGGCTTCCCCCGCTCCACTTGGGAGGCCTGCATTTCTGCGGAAGACGACATCGAAGAGGCCTGCTTCTTTGGCCTCGGCTGGTCGGTGGGATCCATGAACTGGGGCCGGGCTCGCTGGCCGCTTCCGGCCTGCGGCAGCCTCCCGGATCCTGGCCAGCAACGCTTGTGTTGGCGTGGTGTGGGCTTTCCCTTGGGGGACCACCTCCACCCAAGTCCCTGGAAGATCCAGGCCGTCCTCGAGCGCGTGCCCGCCCCCTGGCGCGCCCACACCGCCCAGGGTGTTGGACTCTCTGTGGCGCGAAGCTACGCGGGAGAGGCCCCGGTCTTTGCCGTCTGTGCGGCCCTTCAGCCCCCGCTGGATCACAACTGCCGGCTTGGCGCCCAGTCCTGGTGGAGTCCCTAGAACCCAGCCCGCCGGCCCAGAACCCCGGTGCTAAGCTGCGTTGGTGGACAATTTTCGTACGCTTGGCCGGCTGAAGTCGCTGCGCATCCTCCCCGATGCGCTGGTAGGTACGGCTGCGCCACGGGCCAAGCCCGTCCACATGCACCTCGAGCACACCACGCGCTGCGACCACGTCTGCTCGACCTGCATCCGGTCGATTCGCATCGACGGCGAGGAGGACATGCCGGTTGGTGAGGCCTTTGAATACATCGACATGATCGAGCCGAGGTTTCTCAGCCTCAACGGCATCGGCGAACCGCTGCTCCACCCGGGCTGGGACCGCATCACCCGTTACGCCATCGATTCCCACGGGTCCAGCGTGGGTTTCGCAACCACCGGCGTTCACTTTCGGGCCCAAGCGCAACGGTTGGTGGATTCCGGCGTCTCTCTGGTCAAGGTCTCGTTCCACGGCGCCCGGCCCCAGACCTTCGCCCGGCTGGCCTCGGGACGCAGCCTCGATGTCGTCAAGGACGGGATCCAGGCCCTGCACGAGGCGGTGGCTCGGGCTGGCCGTGGACCGACGGTCCGCATCAACTACGTCGTGTCCGAGGAGAGCTACGAGGAGATGCCGGATGCGGTTGAAGTTGCCCGGGAGACGGGCGTTGCTGCCATCTACTTCAAGGGTGCACTCGTTCCTTCTGGCCGAAACTCTGGCCTGGCGGGAGAGCACCCGATTCCGCGTCTCCACGAGGCCGTCGAGCGGGCTGGTCAGCTTGCTGAGGCAGGGAAGGTTGACACCAACCTGGCGCACTGGAAGCGGGAGATCTCGCGGGTGGGCGACGTACCCAAGGGGCAGCGCAGACCGCCCTCTGGCCGCTGCCTGATTCCCTGGCTTTCGATCTTCATCCGCCTGGATGGCTCGATCCTGCCCTGCTGCAACTGCACCTTCCGTCCCGACGAGGGCGCCCTGGGCCAAATCGGGGTCGACGGCAGCTTCGACGAACTGTGGCGGGGTCCCCAGTTTGCCGGGCTGCGCAAGGAGATGGCGTCGGGTGAATACAGCCTGCCGATTTGCCAGGACTGCCCCGACCCCGTCACGGTCTCTCAGGTGACGGAGATGGCCACCAACAAGCTGTGGCCGGGATTCTTGGGGGGCTGAGCCGGCTCACCTGTTGCCTACTTGTGAACATCCGTCCTTGCGGAGTGTTTGGGCTTGCCATCCTCAACGAGTTGCGGTTCTGTGCTGTCCACGGCAAGGCCGGGATAGGGTCATGCACGCGGCAGGAGCACACAATGCACTTGTATTTTGATCCACTGGCGACCGACGAGAAGATGACTGCCCTCTCACGGGCCGGCGAAACCCCGGCCGAGGGACTGCGGTTTTCCATTGAGGAAGCCAAGCGTCCGGGTCGCCCTGCGGCCTATGAGCCGCAGGGGGAGGGCGTTCTCAGCGCCCTGCCGATTCTGGATCCGGTGCGCTCCTGGTTCGAAGCCGGCTTCGGCTTCCGGAAGACGGCTGTCCTCGAGGTCAGCGAGGCCGACGCGCCCGCACCCAAAGAGAACTGAGGAACAGGAGCAGCCAGGCTGGCCCCCGCCGCGGGCTGCCCTCGGCGGAAATCGTCCCCACCAACAATCGACAGGAGCAGCCGCTTGCGGCACCCGCGACTTGTTCTGTCGGCGAGACGGGTTCCTGCGGCGGCGCCTTCGTGCTGAAGTTCGCCTCCCAAATTCCTTCGAAGGCGGTGCCATCCTCGTTCAGCAGGCTGCCGTCGATCGCGATCCGGTAGTCGGTGTTCGTCTCCCAGTCCTGTTGGGGCCACACGTGGACGCAGTGGCTGAAGTTGCCGTAGTGGTGTTGGACGCTGACTGGGACTTCCGGACCGTCGGCTTCCTCCACGGAGACAGCCGAGAAGCCGGCCGCGTCCACCCCCCGCCCGAAGGTCAAGAGCAGCCGCGACTCGACGGCTGTCGAGTCCGTCCACAGGCCAAAGGAGCCTGCCCCAGGCACAAAGTCGACGATGGGGTCGGTCCACGAGCTCGGGTCGTGGAGCCGAGCCCACTGCTCTTCCCAGTAGGCCGCCACCACCAGCGCCTCTCGGGGTGGGCTGCCCGGCACGGTGGTGTCGCTTAAGTACTCCGCAGTCCATGGAAACTCGGCGCCAAAGAAGGCCAGGCGCTCCTCGTCTGTCCGCGCCCATTCGGTGAAGGCAAGGGCTGTAAAGAGCAGATTCTGGCCTTGTTCGACGGTCTCGGTGGCTACCTCGTAGCTCAGCTCTTCGGTGAACAGGTCGACGATGGGGGTGGTCGGAAGCCACAGCTCGGGCGCTTGGATTGGCCCGACCTCGGCCGCCCACAGCACGTCGCTCGCGGTGTCCAGGTTGGTCTCGTTCGTCTCCCAGCCGGGGTCGTAGATCCTCGAGCGCTCCATGAACAGCGAGTCGAAGACCTCATCTGCCATGCCGTGGCTGGCCATGCCCATGAAGAACGCCACGTGATCGGCTGCCTCTCCCTCGGTGTAGGGCGCAGCATAGGTGTCGCGAATCCACTGCAGGTAGCTCTGCTGGAAGGGCTCCCAGTGAGCGAGTTCGCCGTAATCGTCGCCTACGGCATAGCCGCCGTCGGGGAACATCGCGCCGTTGATGAGGGGATCCCGAAGCTCGGGGCGGGCGAGCAACTCCTTGAGTTCGCCATCGGGCAGGGCGCTGAGTGCAGCCTCGGTGATCCAGATGTGGGTGGTCTGGCCGTTCGCAAGAGCTGCCGGAGGCTCGGCCCCAGACAGGGCGAGGGCGAGGAAGAGACCCAGGAGGCTGGCGGGGCAGCGTTGAGGCATCACCGATGCAGTGTAGCGCCGACTGGGGCCCCCCAGCTCCGTGCGCGCGGGCCTGCACGAGAAAGCGGCAGCCACGATCGCGACGGGCTACACTTCACTCTGCCCATGCACGTCTGCTTCGCCACACGGCTCACCGAGCACCTGGGCATCCAGCTGCTCTCGGCCATCTGCAAACAGGAAGGCCACCGGGTCAGTCACGTCTTCGACCCCGGGATCGAGAGCGCGGGGATCGTGCCCGGCGAGTGGCTACCGCGCTTTCTGAACACCGATCGACAGACCGTCGAGGGCATTCTCGCCGTCGACCCCGGGATCGTTGGCTTCAACGTCGAGATCAACACCTTCTCTTGGACGGTGGAGCTTGCCCAGCAGCTCAAGGCGGCGCGGCCCGAGCTGCTCGTCGCCGTCGGAGGGGTGCACGCGACGACCGTGCCGGACGTGGTGATGGGCTTCGACTGCTTCGACTTCCTGTGCGTCGGAGAGGGGGACGACGCGCTGCCCGACCTCCTGTCGGCCTTGGAGTCGAACGGCGACACGCACGGGATCCCGAACATCTGGAGCCGGCGCGACGGCGAGGTCGTTCGCAACGACGTCCGGCCTCTGCGCAAGTCGCTGGATGACCTGCCGTTCTTCGACAAGTCGATCCACTACGACCTCGTGCCCGAGATGAGCCACGAGTACCACACGAACGCTTCACGGGGCTGCGTCTACTCCTGCTCGTTCTGCTTCTACCAGCCGATCCAGAAGGTCTATGGCTCCCGCTTCCGCAACATGCGCAGCC
>CAZQTQ010000058.1:5807-15206 GCA_964596025.1 uncultured Rickettsiales bacterium | reverse complement strand
GCGGCCTCGGACTGGGCTCCTGCCTTCCGCCTTGTGGTGAGTACCGGAGAGCCCACTCTCGACGAGATCTTGGACGAGGTTTTAGGTGGCGGGGCCGGTGGTGATTTTTCGGATTGCAACTGCAGCAGCAGTGTGGCCGGAGAGCCGGCTCTGGTATCGAGATTGGCGCTCGTCGCCGCCTTGTTCTTCCTTCCATTGGCAGCCTGGCGGCGCCGCATCTGCGGCTCGTGCGAGGTACAGCCGGAGAATGCAGCGCGAAGGCTGCTTCGGCGCTAGACTGACATCCTCTTTTTGGTCTGAGGGACTTCATGCGACCCATTCCGCGTTTACTTGCCGTTTTTGCCACTGTCACCTTGGCCGCTTTGGCCCTCCCATCGGAGGCGGCGGCGCAGTCGGTTACCATTGATTTCAGCGGACTCAGCAGTAGCCCGTCCACCTACACCGAGGACGGTTTCTTGGTCTCTGGGCGAACCGGCGGCCCTCCGAGCGGTTCGTGGAACTACAACTACAACAGCAGTGGACACCTTCACTCGTCCGGTGGACAGCTCTACAGCCACGCCAACTGCTGCTCGGATTGGTACGAGTTCCGCGACGTTTCGGGCGATACCTTTACGCCGGTTACGGTGAACATCCCCAGCGGGAGTGCCGTCTTCTACGCTCCGGACGGCAGTACGGTTTCTTTTTCGAGCGGCACCTTCACCTTCCCCACGAACTCGAGCTGGCAGGACATCACCCACTTCGGGATGTACAACAGCTCCGGCAACGTTTACTTCGACAATCTGGTCATCTCCTACTGTGGGGTTACCGTCAACGGCGGGGGCAACGTTACCGTCAACGAGGGGGGTCAGCTCACCCTGACGGCCACGGGAAGTGGGAGCGGGCTCTCCTACGCCTGGGACCTCGACAACGACGGTTCATACGACGACGGCACCGGTGCGTCCGTCACCTTCGACGCATCGTCGATAGATGGACCTGCTTCGGAAACCGTCGGGGTACAGGCCTCGGTGAGCTGCGGGGAGACCGCCACGGACAGCTTTACCGTGACCATCGACAACGTCGCCCCCTCTGTGTCGACCATGAGTACGCCGGGCGGAGATGAGGCCGCCAACCTCGCATTCCAGGGCGCGGCTTCTGATCCGGCTGGGTCGTCCGATCCGCTCACCTACATCTGGGACTTCGGCGACAGCAGTTCCTGGGTGCAGGGCACCCTGGTGACTCACAGCTACGCCGACGACGGCAGCTACACCGTCATTCTGATGGTCAGTGATGACGATGGCGGCAGCGTATACCAGACCGCGACGATCACTATCGATAACGTTGACCCGGTCATAGCGACCGTGGCCGTTCCCAGTACTGGCGACGAAGGCCAGAGCCTGGGCTTCACCGCGGCCGCCACCGATGTGGCCGGTGCGGCGGATCCCCTGAGCTACAGCTGGGAGTTCGGCGACTCCACTTCCTCGGTAAGCGGCGCGAGCGCGGCGCACACCTATGCCGACAACGGCACCTACACTGTGACCCTGACGGTCGGCGACGGCGACGGTGGATCCGACTTCGAGTCCAACACCATCACCATCAACAACGTCACTCCGTCCATCACCTCATTCACTGGTGACACCTCGACGACAGAAGGAACCACTGCGAGCTGGTCCGCTTCCGCCTACGACGCAGGAAGTGCCGACACCCTGACCTATAGCTGGAACTTCGGCGACAGCTCGACGACGACCGGCACGAGCGTGTCGCACGCCTACGCCGACGACGGCGCCTACACGGTGGCTCTCACCGTTACCGACGACGACGGTGCCTCGGTGTCTACCAGCCTCGGAGTGACCGTTGCCAACGTCAATCCGACGATTAGCTACGTCTATGCCCCGGGGGGAGACGAGGGTTCGTCCCTGTACTTCTCGACCTCAGCGACCGATCCGGGAGCCGACACCCTGAGCTACAGCTGGGACTTTGGGGACTCCAGTAGCCCGGGCAGCGGCAGCAGCACCTACCACAGCTACGAAGACGACGGCAGCTACTTCGTGACGGTCACCGTGACCGAGGAAGACGGCGGAACCGCGAGCGCGACCGAGACGATGAGCGTCGACAACGTGGCCCCCACCGTGGACAGCCTGACCGGGGACGCCACGGGCGACGAAGGGGATGAGCTGAGCTACTCCGCGACCGCTTCCGACGTTGGAATCGCCGACATCGACGACCTGAGCTTCACTTGGGACTTTGGCGACGGCACCCCATCGCAGACCGGCGCCGCCACCACCCACATCTTTGCGGATGACGGGACCTACACCGTCACCGTGACGGTAGACGACCTCGATGGAGGTACGGACCAGGACAGCATGACGGTCGTGGTGGACAACGTCGCGCCGCAGATCTCGTCGAGCGCCCCCGTCAACGCCATCCAGAGCGTGCTCTACACCTACTCGCCAACGGTCTCGGACCCCGGGTACGAGGTCATCAGTTGGAGCCTCTCTCCCAACGCTCCCGCGGGGATGACGATCAACACGACTACGGGCGCTATGGCCTGGAACCCGACTTGGAACGACTACCTGACGGGTACCCATACCCAGACGGTGACGGTCTCGGACGGGGACGGCGGCCTGGACTACCAGACCTGGACCATTACGGTGGCGGCCTCGGATGACGACGGCGACTTGATTGCGGACGATTGGGAGACGGCCAACGGGCTGGACCCCACCGATCCCAGTGACGCGACCGCCGATCTGGACGGCGACGGCCTGAGCAACCTGGAGGAGTACCAGCTAGGCCAGGACCCTGCTTCCTTCGATGGTCCGGATGTTCCGGTCTTGGTGAGCCCCCTGACCGACGACGAGGTGGTCGAAGCCACTCCGACCTTGGTCTTGGAGAACCCCTCGGACCCGCAGGGCGACTTCCTGACCTTCGACTTCGAGGTCTATGTCGACGAGGACCTGCTGGTGCTTCACACCTCGACGGCTGACGTGGATCAGGACATTTCGGGCGATACCTCGTGGAAGGTGGATCAGGGACTGACGGAGAACACCTCCTACTGGTGGCGTGCCCGCGCCAACGACGGCTACGCACCCAGCGAGTGGGACGATGCCGAGGTCTTCTTCATGAACGCCGGGAACGAGGCACCTGAGACTCCAACTCTGCTCTCCCCGACTGATGGGGAGACGGTGGCGGTGGACAGCCCCGTCCTGGAGTGGTCCCTCGTTGGCGACCCCGACAACGACGCGGTCAGCTACAACCTCACCATCTGGGACGAGGCCCAGGAGAACGTCATGGCCGAGGCCTCGGGCGTAGCGGTTGCCGAAGAGGACGCCACGGGAACGTGGACTGTCGGCTCCGACCTAAACGAGGATGCGGTCTACGCCTGGTCCGTTGCTGGGGTGGACGAGCACGGCCTCGAAGGCGAGTGGGCAGAGGCCGAGACGTTCTTCTACTCGTTGGACAATTCAGCTCCGGTTGGGGTCGCCTTCACCAGTCCGGTGAATGGGGACACGGTGGCGAACACCTCTCCTCTGCTCGAGGCGTCCGAAGCGACCGATGCGGAGGGCGACGCCGTCCACTACCTGTTCGAGATCGATGTGGTCTCGACCTTTGATGGTGCCGAGACCTACGCCTCGTCCACCGTTCAGTCCTCGGGTACGGGCAGCGTGTCCTGGAACCTCGCTGATGACGATGTCGTGTTGGCCTCGAACACCAACGCCTTTGCGCGGATCACCGCAACCGACAGCAACGGACTGAACTCGGTGGCCGATACCATCCAGTTCTATGTCCGGGGCGACAACGACGCACCTCCGGTGCCCGAGCTGATCAGCCCCGATGAAGGCGCCGAGTTGGACACGCCCGTGCCCGTGTTGGTGGTGGGTGTGGTCGCGGATCCTGAGGGAGACGTGGTCTTCTACGACCTGTGGGTCGCTCGCGATGCCGAGGGGGTCGACATCGTTACCGAGCAATCGGGCCTCATCGCAGGTGCCGGTCCCGAGGGGGCCGAGGACCGGAGCTCCTGGCGGGTTGACGTCAACCTGGAGGGCAGCCTCTATTGGTCGGCTCGTGCCGTCGATGAGGCAGGAGCAGCGAGTGACTGGGCCGAGGCCCGGGCGATGAACGTTGCCGGCGGGGAGGCGGAGGTGCCGGAGGAGATCTTGCAGGCTATTGCCGAGGCCACTGAGGGCTGCAACTGTTCGATCTCTGCGACTGGCGACAGCGGGAGTGTGGGGGCCGGCTTCGCGCTGCTCCTGTTCCTGGTTCCGCTTGCCCGACGACGTCGCCGCTAAGGCAAAGCGGCTCCTTTTCGTGCTGGGGCTGCCCTTCGGGGTGGCCTGTACTCCTGAGGCGGGGGTCGAGCCCGTTCCGGGCCCGGAGCGGATCGACGATCCTCAGGCCTTTGTCGAGGATCCGGGCTACCGGCGGGCTGTCCTCGAGTCGGACCTGACTGTGGCCAGCAATGGCTACGCTGAGCGGCGTCTGGCGGCCTACGGCATTCCCGGATTGGCCTGGGAGATCCTTCCCCTCTGGGATCCACCAAGCCGTTCCCTACGGGCTTCGGATGTCGCCGGCTTGGTCTCCGGGGAGGCCCTTGAGGTAGGAGACCTCCCCTGGACGACCCTGGCTCCGACGGCCTTGCCTTCTAGCGAAGACGAGTGGCTTGCCTTGGGCGAGCAGGTCTTCTTTTAGTATCCCCTCCGGGTGCAAGACAGCTACCTCACCTTGGCCGGTCTGGACGGTGGATTGGAGGAGGTCGGGTTCCTGGTGGAAGACGAGGAGTGGGTTGGTCTGCGGGTCCTGGAAGGGCCGGATGGCGCGCCGACTCTCGGGCCAACCTGCGCCCAGTGCCACGGGGGTCGGGACGGCGGCGGGCGCGTTGGTGGGGTTCGGGCCAATCGGCAGATGGATGTCGGGCGCAGCCGACTCCTGACCTTGGGGGCTGCGGCCGGCGGTGCGCTGCCTCCAGAACTGGAATCCACCGCAGAAGACGAACTTAGCGCCCTCGGTCCGGGCCGAATGGACGTGCTGTCCGATGGGGTCTTCAACCCCTACGCAGTCCCCGATTTGGGCGGGTTGATCGACATGCCCTTCCTGCACCACAACGCCAACTGGCATCACCGCGGCACGGCCACGCTGGCTGTTCGTTGCGACACCCTGTTCATCACCTCCGGCGGGGAGGACTACCGGCCGCCCCTGGCCCTGTCCTGGGCCTTGGCCGCCTGGCTCCGCTCCCTGCCCGCGCCCCAGCCTAGCGACGGACCGTCTGCAGAAGCCGAGGCGGGGGCACTCGTCTTCGAGGACTTGGGCTGTCCCAGCTGTCATCCGGCCCCGCTCTACACCGCAGCGCATGCCGTTGAATTGGACGCAGTGGGCACCGACCCTTCAGCCGGTGAGAGTGAGGTCCGTTGGTCTGGGAACTACCGGATACCGAGCCTGCGCGGGGTGGGTGGGGCTGGTCCCTACCTCCATCACGGCGCAGTGGCGACGCTCGACGCACTCTTCGATCCGACCCGCGAGGAGCCAGGGCACTCCTTTGGTCAGGAGGCAGAGGCTTCGGAGCGGGCGGCGCTCGTGGCCTTCCTTCGCAGTCTCTGAGGTGCTGCCAAAGCCAGGCCGAGCAGGACGGCCCAGAGGAGGCCGCCAGTGCCGCGAGGTCCCGCGCCATCCGCTCCGCCTACCGCGCAGCCGCAAGAGCCACCGGCGCCGGAGGAATAAGACCGCGAGGTGGCGTCTGCGAGGTAGACGGTGCCGAAGCCGTTGGAGCGGTTGCCTACCGAGTCGGTGACCTCAACCGCCAGGGACGGGTAGCGGCCGATGAGCTCTGGGTCCTCGGGGGCCTTCCAGGTGACCAAAGCGCCGTTGGCGTCCCCGTCGAAGCTGCCCAGGTCCGTCGACCAGGTGTAGGCCAGCGGCGGGTCGCCCGCGACCACTTGGACTTCGGCCGTGATTGAGCTGCCGAGGGCGACGGCATAGGCGCTCGTGATGATCGGGCCGACCACCTGGGCCGGGAAGCTTGCGTGGGTGCAGTCCTCGTCGGTTGTGCCGTCGCAGTCGTTGTCCACCTCGTCGCACCATTCAAAGGCGCCAGCGAAAGTGTTCGCGGTTTCGTCGTCGCAGTCTCCACTGTTCTCGGACTGGCCGTCGCCATCGTCGTCGACCAGCGATGTGCCCTCGTCGACGGTACCGTCACAGTTGTTGTCCAAGTAGTCGGGTTCCTCGTCCGCTCCTGGATAGGTGGTGGAGCCGGTTGACGTGCTCCCACCGGTGGCCAGGGTCGAGTCGTTGCAGTCGCCCGTTGGGGCGTCGGCGAGTCCGTCGCAAGAGTCCAGAGCGTTGGCGGCGGGCCCTTGGCCGAGGCAGGTGGTGTCGCTGGCGCAGTAGCCGTCGCAGTCGTTGTCCCAGGCGGGTGTGCCCTCGTCGATGGTGCCGTCGCAGTCGTTGTCGATCCCGTCCTGGACTTCGAGGTTTCCGGGGAAGCGGCTGGAATCTAGGTCGAAGCAGTCGCCGTCGTCGACCGACCATCCATCGCCGTCGCCATCCGACTCCGCGAGATCTTGGCCGATTGCGACGACGAGTGTGGTGTAGCCCATCTGCGGACAGCTGTCCGAGACCTCGAGCGTGAAGCTCGTGAGGCCTTGGGGGACAACATTGGGGTCTTCGTGGCTGTCGATGTCGATGTCGAACTCAACGACGCCTCCGGTGCTCGAGAAGGCGTCGTCTATGAGGGTGTTCCCGTCGTAGAGCTTGACGACCAGGAGTTCCGGCGGCTGGTCGACGTCGTCGACCGTGGCCGTGATCTCAAGCTGGCCGTCGGTGGGGAAGGCGGCGGGGCCCGTTGGACTGGTGACCTCAATCGTCGGCGGCGAGCAGCCCAGCGCCCCCTCTCCGTTTCCACGAAGGAGGACCGTGGTTTCCGGCCTCTGAGGGTCGTTGCTTAGGATGGTCAGCTGAGCCGACATCGCGGTCAGGTTGTCGGGCGCGAACACCAAGTCGAGCGTCCTGGCTTCCCCTCCGGCGATGGCGCTATTCAGGAAGCTGGGCGCAACTGTGGTCTCCCAATCGCAATCATCGACCGCTTGGCCTGCGCAGCCGAGGTGGAAGACGGTCGTGCCCGAGCCCTGCTGGAGCTCGACTTCAGTGATGAGAAGCTCGGCTTGGCCTTCGTTGCTCAGCGTCAGGGCTTTGTGGACCTCAGTGCCTCGGAACTGGAATCCGTAGTCCAGGTAGCTGTCTGAGAGTCCGAGGCTGGCTGTGCCGCCGGTGGACGTAGCGACCAACGGCACGGCGACCTCGGGTTCGTCCGGGTCGTCGCTGGCAAAGCTCAGGGCACCCGCGCTGAGGCCTGCCCCAAAGGGGGAGGTAAAGGTGGCCACAAGGGTGGCGGAGGCTCCCGGGTCCAGGCTTGTGGGTGCGGTCGAGGAGTCGAAGCTCCAGGAGCTGCTGGACCAGGAGCTGAGGCCGACCGAGGTAAAGGTCAGGACCTCGCCGCCTACATTCTGAACCTCAACGTCGACGGTGGCGGAGTCCCCTGGAAGCAGGGCCTCGGTCAGTTCGCCCGGAAGGGGGAGGTGGATGTCTTGTTGGCCGGCGAAGGGGTCCAGCGCATCCTCACCCTCCTGGATGGCGCCGCAGTTGGACTCGCAGCCGGTAGAGAGCGGCGCGCCAAAGGCCAGAGTCGCGGCGAGGAGTAGGGGTCCTTTTGGCCTCGGCTGGGCTCGAATTGTCCTCGGCCCGATTCCCTCGGTAGCCGACGGCGCAGAGGGTAGAGCCTTGAGGAGTTGCCTAGGAATGGGCATGGTCATGGGCTTGGGCAGGGGCATCACGGCTCGGTTCGGTGTGGACCTGAGGCCGGAGTCAACCGGGTTCTCTATCAATGCAGCAGTCTGCACTTAATGGGAGGCGGGCGAAAGTGTACTTAATGGAAGGTTCCGGATGGCGCTAGCCTAAGGCTGCAGTGCACTCCGTCCTCCGATCTGCGTGGCGGCCACTCCCAGGCCTCCTGCTTTGGGTCCTCTCGACGGTCCTCGGTCTTGTGGCCGGAGGCTGTGGGGCTTTGGAGGGGGGGGAGGTCTCGGAACCCAGCTCAGCCTCAGGTTGCAATGGTCATCCAGAACTCTGCGCCCGTCCTCTGCACGAGGTCACGTTTGCGATGACCCACAACAGCCATGCAGCGGCCGAAGCCGGCTACCACGTGTGGTCCAGGAACCACCGCAACGCCGTGTTGAGGCAGCTGGCGGATGGCGTCCGTGCCCTCAACTTCGACGTCTACGAGGACGACGACGGGATGTGGGTTTGCCATGGGCCCTGCGACCTGGGCTCCCAGCCCTTCGAAGAAATTCTCGGCGAAGTGCGTAGCTTTCTGGAGGGTAACCCCCGCGAGGTACTCGTACTCGAGCTGCAAAACGAGGCCCCGTCCGCTTCCACCGCCGCCGCGTTCGAGTCGGCGGGCATGGTCCCCTTTCTGCGCGAGCAGGTCGCAGCCGAACCCTGGCCGAGTCTTGCCGAGCTAATCGAGGCGGGAACCCGGCTGGTCCTCTTCGCCGATGCCTGGGAGGAAGGGCCGGCGTGGTACCACACCGCAGGCGAGCATCTCTACGGCAATCACTGGGGGGCTCGAACCGTGGACGAGCTCGACTGCAGCCTGACCACTGAGGCCAGTGAGTTCGGACTCTTTCGCCTGAACCACTTCCTGACCGATCCCATAGCCCTCGAGACTCTGGCCGAGCAGGTCAACCACAATCCATTCTTCTTGGAGCGTGTGGAAGCCTGTGCTGAGGAACTGGGCAAGGCGCCCAACTTGGTACAGGTCGATTACTACTCCATCGGGGATCTGTTCGACGTGGTCCGTAGCCTCAACGGGCTAGGCCCCGGCACGAGTCGCTAGGTGGCGCTTCGTCCCGCCAGCCGCTCCAGCAGCAGGTCCTCGTTTCGTTCCAGCTGGCGGGCGGCCACTGTTGTGCCGAGGAGATAGAGAAGCAGGGCGTAGGCGAGGGCGCCCAACGCTGCGGCCCACAGGGCTGCGGGCTGGGCGAAGACGGACAGCAGCAGGATGGGGTAAAGGACGGGGAGGAAGAGCAGCACGGCGACTTGAAGGAAGAAGAGCCGTGCGATGGTTACCAGGCAGCCCGGCCGTTCGACACCCCCCTCCGAGGCGGCCTGGGCCCCTCGCGCCCCCCCGGCAGCCGCGCGCGGGCCCGTCCAGGCGACGGGCAGCACTACCGAGACGATGTTGCCCACGGCCATCAGCACTACGAGCCCAGCCACCGACAATCCGAGGTAGAGCAGGTACTGATCCCAGGCAGAAAAGAGGGTGGCTGCAAGGCCTAAGGCCGCGGCGTTCAGTCCGGTGAAGAGGCAGAGGTAAGCGAGGTTCTTGCCGACGAGGATCTGAAAGCGGGAGGCGGGGGTCTGGGCCAGGAAGCGCAG
>CAZQTQ010000058.1:0-5797 GCA_964596025.1 uncultured Rickettsiales bacterium | reverse complement strand
CAGTCCACGTCCGTCGAGACTGATCTGGTTGAAGAGTGGCATGTGTTCGGCCATCAAGAGCAGGGGTAGGAAGAGTGGCAGGTAGGCGCGTCCCACCACGCTCCCGCTTCGGGGACTGATGTTCAGGAAGAGGAGGGGGGGGAGGAGGAGCAGTACGCTCTGGCTCACCATCATCACGACGAGGATCGGATCGCGACGGACGACCTTGACCTCCTTGATCGCGGTGGCCCAGACCGTGGGGTGGATCCAGACAAAGGGCCTCCGATCCCACAGGCGGGCCGGCCTCCGTCTGCGGTGGCCTCCTGGCAGCAGGCCCCCCGTCTCCAGCTCTCCGAGGCAGGCCTGGCGCTGGGCCCTCGCGCCGAGGACGAAGACCGCCGCGACCTGCAGCGGAGCGCCGAACCATGCCACCATCCGTGGCCCGGCGCCGATGGCCTCGTAGTTGCAGAAGGGAATGGTGAACCAGGCCAGCGGCGTGTACCAGTAGGCCTGCGGTAGCTCAGCCGCCCACCGAAGTAGGTTCACGAAGTTCCAGTTGGCGACCGTCACGTTGAGCCCGAGCCAGATGGCGAGGCCAGCGGTCGACATGAGCGCGAGGACTAGCTCGCGTTGCCATCGGTTTCGCAGCATGCTGGCGAGCAGGAGGAGGAGGAGCCGCCGCATGCTGGCGAAGTAGGCCAAGGCGAGGACGGACCAGAGCCCCGGCAGCAGGAAGGATTCGTGCAGCTGGACGGCGATGCTGAGGAAAATCGTCCAGATGAAGAGGAGCAGGGGGGAGAAGAGGCCTACGACCGTCTCGGCGATGTGGAGCAGAGTCGGGCTCAGGGGCAGGTGGTGCAGGGCATTGGCCATCCCCTCGCTGCGCCCGGTGCTGGCCAGGATGTCGAAGAGGAGGACGACATGCGTCATCGCGAAGACGCCCATGGAGAAGCCAACAAGCGGCAGCGGGCCCAGGGTGGACGCGCTCCGGCTGAAGGTGATGAAGACCAGGCCACACAGCCAAGCACCAATGAGCGGGGTCGCGATGTTGATGAGGCGGGACAGGGGCCCCCGACTGGCCACGATTCGGGTCGCTAGGACGATGCGGAGTTCAAGGAGGGTAGCGAGGGCTCGTAGATTCCTGCCGGTCACTGCAGCCACTCCAAGGGGCCCTGAAGTCTGTTGCCGCCCTCGGGGTCGACGAGGTCGATGAAGAGCTCGGTTAGCGGCGTGTCGGGTGCGGCGCCCGCTTCCTTGCGGATGGCTTCGAGGGTGCCGCATGCCCGCATCCGACCCTCCTGGATGATGCCGACTGAGGTGCAGAGGCTCTCGGCCACCTCCAAGACGTGCGAGGTGAAGAACACTGTCATGCCGGCGTCTACCGCCCGCCGCAGTGCGCTGTAGATCGCGCGGGACGACAGGGCGTCGATTCCCGCAAAAGGCTCGTCGAGGAATAGGACGCGGGGGCTGTGGAGGAGGGCGGTGGCGAGGCCCACTTTCTTCCGCATGCCCATGGAGTAATCCACGATGGGGCGGTCTGCGTCTGGGTCGCTGAGGCCCATGAGGCGGAAGAGGTCGTCGGTGCGCAGCTCAATGGTGTCGGCGTCCAGTCCGTAGAGGCGCCCGGCGTACCAGAGCATCTCGCGGCCCGTGAGGCGTTCGAAGAGGACGGGCTCCTCGGGCAGGAGGCCGATGAGTGCCTTGACGGCGACGGGGTTGTCCAGCACATCGCAGCCCGCGACCCGAATTGAACCGCTGGTCGGCAGGAGAAGGCCGCAGAGGATGCGCATCGTGGTCGACTTACCGGCTCCGTTCGGGCCAAGGAACCCGAAAAACTCGCCTCTGGGGACCTGCAGGCTAAGGCCGTCTACCGCGCGGTTGGGACCGTAGTCCTTGACCAGGCGGTCGATCTCGATGGCGAAGGGCCGGGTTGGCTCGGGCTCGGGCTCGGGCTCGGGAATGAAGAGAGGTGCCTCCTCCGGCCCAGCCTCCGGTGCTTCCCCAAGACTCAGCTCGGTTCTAGGCGCCTCGGTCGGGGACTCGGCTGGCGCAGGATCGGGGGTCCCCGTTCGGGTCTTGTCATCGCCTTCGGGGGGGGGCGCGGAGTCCACGAGGGGACTGTAGCAGCCCGCAAGGGGCCAGCTGCCGGGTGTGCGGTCTAGGAGACGGCGGAACTGCGGCCCAAGCTCGTCATGAGCGGTGTCATCATGTGACCCATCCGCTCCGCCTTGGCCTCGAGGTAGGTGGCCGAGTGCCGGTTGGCCGGTACCAGTACTGGGATGCGATCGCAGATCTCAACCCCGAGAGCCAACAGCTTCTCGACCTTGCGCGGGTTATTGGTCATCAGCCGAATGCTGCGAATTTCGAGATCCCTGAGGATCGAGGCGGCTGCATCGTACTGGCGGATGTCGTCGGGCAGGCCGAGCATTCGGTTGGCATCGACGGTGTCGTGACCATCTTCCTGCAGGGCGTAGGCGGCGACCTTGTTGGCCAGCCCGATGCCGCGTCCCTCTTGTCGGAGGTAGATGACGGCGCCCGGGCCGTGGCGCTTGATGTGATCGATCGCGAAGTCGAGCTGCTGGCGGCAGTCGCACTTCAGGCTGCCCAGTACCTCGGAGGTGAAGCACTCGTCGTGGACTCGCACGGGCACGGCGTCTAGGCCGTGGACGTCGCCACTGACGATCGCGACGGGCTCACTTCCATCGCTCCGATCGCGGTAGGCGCGGACGACAAGCGTGCCCCGATGGGTAGGGAGGCGGGTCTCGGCGACAAAGTCGACGCCAAGGTGGACCGAGGACCGCGAGGTCTTCGGGCTGTCGGGCGGGGCCATGAGGGCTCCTCTTCGGGGGAGGGCCAGCTCCTGGGATGTCCCAGGGGATGACAAGTACCTCCGACAGGGTTTGAGATGTGCTGTTGTCGGAATTCTCTCCGACGTGCCGTATTTGTAAGAGGCAAATCCAGGTTCGTCAAGTCTCTTGAGCCGAGTTGTTCGGGAACTCGGCCGGGCGTTGGCCTCGGATCCGCCTTGTCGTCTGGGCTACGGCACCAAGAGGTGATCGACCGACTGGGCGTGGGCAGTCAGTACTGGTACTTCGGTGGGCCGGCGACCGACGGCGCCATGATCGGGGGGTGGGTGACTGATGGATCGGGACGAACCGAGCTTGGTGGTCGTGGGTGAGGGGAGCCTGGACGAGATGTGCCTGGGAGCCTTCGGTGTGGTCTACTGGTCGGCCTTGGAGGCCTTGACCGAGTCCCAGTTTCTCGCCGCCGTCCGCAGCGCAGACGGCCACCGTTGCCGTGTGCCGGTCTACCGAAGCCTTCCCGCAGATCTGCTGACCCCGCTGTCCTCGTATCTCCGACTGCGGGGAAGCCACAGCCACAGCTTCCTGTTTGAGAGCGTCGAAGGCGGTGATCACCTGGCTCGCTACTCATTTGTTGGGATGCGGCCTCGGGCCGTCTTGCGCTCTTGGGGAGCTGCGGTCGAGCTGGAGGAGTTCGAAGGGGAAGGGGCCGGCGAGACCCAGCGTGTGGATCGCGACCCCCGCTCCGTTCTTCGGACCTGGCTTGAGGAGGCGGTTCTCGTTCGGCCCGAGGGCTTGCCGCGTTTCACCGGCGGTGCTGTGGGCTTCTTCGCCTTTGATGCGGTGCGGCTCGAGGAGGACATTCCACGCACGAATCCGGATCCCTTGCAGACTCCGGACATCGACCTGGCCTTTCATGAAGAGATCCTCGCCTTCGACCACATGCGTGGCGCCTTGCATTTGATCCGGACCGTCGATCTGCCGGCCGGGGTGGAGGACGACGAGGCTCGGGACCGATTCTGGAACGCCCAGGCCCAGTTGGATGAACTGGAGGGGCTCCTGGCTCGCCCCGTTCCCCCGCTCCCGACCCCAACTGACGGGTCCGCTCCCGAGTTCGTTGCCTCCATGGACGGGCCCGCCTACGAGGCTGCGGTCGAGCAGGCCCAGGAGTACATCCGGGCAGGCGATATCTTCCAGGTCGTGCTCTCGCGGCGGCTCTCGGCCCCGCTTCGGGTCGATCCCCTCGGCGTTTATCGCGCCCTCCGCGTCCTGAATCCCAGTCCCTACCTCTTCTTCCTCGAAATGGGGGAACACACATTGGTCGGCGCCTCGCCCGAGCTCTTGGTTCGTGTGGAGGACTGTCGGGTGCAGACCCTCCCCATCGCCGGTACGCGACCCCGTGGGGCCAGTGCGGCAGAAGACCGGGCGCTCGAGGAGGAGTTGCTGGCCGATCCAAAGGAACTGGCGGAACACGAGATGCTGGTCGATCTGGGTCGGAACGACCTCGGGCGGGTCTCTCGTTTCGGCTCGGTCCAGGTCAAAGAACACCGCGAAGTGCACCGGTTTAGCCACGTCATGCACCTGGTCTCGCGGGTTACCGGCGAGCTGCGCGAGGAGTGCGATGCCCTCGATGCTCTCTTTGCCTGTCTGCCGGCCGGAACGGTGTCGGGGGCCCCAAAAGTCCGGGCCTTGGAGATTATCGAGGAGCTAGAACCAATGGCGAGGGGGGTCTATGCCGGAGCGGTGGGGTACCTCGACGCTGGAGGCGATCTCGACACCTGCATCGCGATTCGGACTGTGGTCTGTGCCGCCGGACAGGCTCATGTGCAGGCTGGTGCGGGCATCGTCTACGACTCGGTACCTCGGAGCGAGTTCGAAGAGACCCACCACAAAGCATCCGCCCTGCTCGAGGCCCTGAAGTGGGCCGAAGAGGGCCGTTTCGCCGGGGTCGGAGGGGGGCGGTTGTGACCCTTTGCCTCATCGACAACTACGACAGCTTCTCCTACAACCTCTACCAGATGCTCGGGGTGCGGCATCCCCGCATCGAGGTGGTGCGCAACGACCGGACGACGGTTGATGCGGTGGCGGCTGCTGGCTTTGACGGGATTCTCTTGTCTCCCGGTCCCGGTCGTCCTGAGGACTCAGGGGTCTGCATGGACATTGTCCGGGACTTGAGCGGCAGTGTTCCGATCTTCGGGGTTTGCCTGGGCTACCAGGTGATCTGTCAGCATTTCGGGGCCGCCATCGTGCGGGCGAAGGTCCCAGTGCACGGCAAGGCCAGCGCCTTGGAGCACGATGGGCGCGGCTTGTTCTCGGGGCTGCCCCAAGGAATGCTCGTCGGCCGTTACCATTCCTTGGTCGTCGATCCTTCGACCCTTCCTGCGGTGCTGGAGGTGAGCTCCCGGACGCAGGACGGAACTGTCATGAGCGTTCGCCACCGAGAGCACCCCACCTTGGGGGTCCAGTTTCATCCGGAGTCCATCCTCAGCCCGCGTGGGGAGCGACTGTTGTCCAACTTTCTGGACGGACTCTGCCGGGAGGCGGCATGACCCTGCGTGTGGCTCTAGACGCTGTCTTGCGGCGACGCGATCTCAGTCGGAGCGAGGCAAGTCAGGCTATGGATCGCATCATGGAGGGTGGCTGCGAGCCCCTGCAGGTCGCGGCCCTGCTGGCGGGTATGCGCGCCAAGGGCGAGTCCAAGGACGAGCTGGCGGGATTTGCCGAGGCGATGCGCCGGCATGCAAGGCCCGTGCGCTGCGATCGTCAACCGCTGATCGACACGTGCGGGACCGGTGGGGATGGCGCCAACACCATCAACCTGAGTACGGCTGCGGCCCTGGTCGCGGCGGCGGGTGGAGCGGTCGTTGCCAAGCACGGCAACCGCTCGGTTTCCAGTCGTTGCGGTTCAGCTGATGTCCTGGAGGCTCTCGGCGTCGACATCGACGGGGAGCCGGCCGAGTCCGAGCGACGGCTCGCAGAAATCGGCATCGCCTTCCTCTTTGCGCCCACCCACCACC
>CAZQTQ010000057.1:0-15213 GCA_964596025.1 uncultured Rickettsiales bacterium | reverse complement strand
CTAAGAGCCAGCCTGCTTCAGGCCGAGGGACGTACCTCGGCCCAGCCGTTCGCGATCACCTCGACTCCATCCTGGTTGGTGGTTACTACGCGGTAGGCCTGGAGCCCGTCGTCGGTGCTGGCGGCACCGTGGACCTTGGTCGTCAGGGTCCAGCCGGGCAGGACCGGCTTCGAGAAGCGAACGCTCAGCCGATGCAAACGACTTGTCTCGCCGTCGAGGAGTTCGTCCACGATCGCCCGCCCCGTCGTGGCCATAGTGCACAGCCCGTGGAGGATGACACTGGGGTGCCCTGCCGCCTGAGCCACGCTCTCGTCGAGGTGGATCGGGTTGTCGTCCAGGCTGGCTTCGGCGTAGCGGCTCGGTTGGTCCATGTCGATGGTCGCGGCTTGGCTGCAGAGGGGGTCGCCCGAGGGGTCTCCATCTCCGATGGGCGGCACGGTGCCGAAGACGGCTCCGGCCTCTACGCCAGGGAGTTGCTGACCCCGAACGAAGACGGCCATGCGTGCCTCGACGACGGTGTCGCCCCCGACCAAGCCCAGCATCCGCCAGGCGACAACGCACCCCTTGCTCTTCTGGGCAACCGACTCGAGGATCCCCCGTAGGTTGACGATGTCGCCGGGCCGAATGGGGCGGTGCCAAGTCATGTCCTGCTCGCCGTGGACGAGCCGGAGCATGTCGAGGTCGAGGTCGGGATCACCGACGCACTTGAACATGAGCGGGTGGAAGAGCCGAACCGGGTACAAGGGCGGCGCCACCCGAGCGTCGCCCCGGTAGCGGGGATTGGCGTCGTTGGTGGCTTCGGCGAAGGCGAGCATGTCGTCCCCTTGGGCCACGACGTAGTCCGCGTTGTAGCGTCTCCCGATCGCCTCGCGCAGGTCGACCGCCTTGGGGGCAGCGGGAGCAGCGGCGCCGCCACTCTTGGCTGCCTTTGCTGCCTTGGCTGCTTCGGAGTCCAGCTTGAAGAACTGGGCAAACTTCATCATGTCGCCCATGTTGTCGGCGGCGATCTTGCCGGCCATGAACGCCTTGGTCCCGTCCACCGTGCCCTCGACTAGGCCAACGATCGTGTCGCGGTCCGTCTTGATGACGCAGGTTGCCTTGCCGGTTAGGCCTTTGGTGACCGTTGCCGTCCCCCCAGCGATCTCCATGGTGTGATCGCCGCCCCCCTTGATGGCGAAGTGGAAGTTGGCCTTCCACTCCATAGCCTTCTCGCCCTGGAAGCCACGGGGCAGCAACTCAAAGGCCTGGTCCACTGGGTCTGCGGCTTCGCCGCCGGCGCCGGCCAGTGCGTCAGCGATGTGGCCGCCAATGGTGGGGAAGTCGAAGGCCCCGCCCATCTTCATCATGTCGGGCAGGTTGTCTGCTGTGATCTTGCCCGCCATGAAGGCCTTTTGTGGGTTGACCGTCCCGCTGAACATGCCCATCACGGTCTCTTTGTCCGTCTTGACAGTGCAGGTGGGGGTGCCGACCAGGCCTTCGCTGTGGCTGCACGTGCCGTCGGCGATGGTCAGTGTTTGGTTGCTCCCGCCCTTGATTACCCAGTGGAGCGTAGCCGTCCAGCCGCCAGCGGCGTCGGACTTGAAGCCCTTAGGGATCTGCGCGAATGCGATCGCGACCTCGTCCGTCTCGCCCGCCGCCGGGCCTGAGTCTGAGGCGGCGTCACGGCTGATCTCGTCGAAGCGCTCGGCGATCTCGGCTGGCGTCCAGTGCTCGGCGCCGTCCTTGGTTACCCCGGGCGTCTGCGTCATCTTGTACTCGAAGATCTGCTGCCCGTGGACGCCAAAGACGCGGCCGGTGACCCCATCTGCGAGGTCCGAAGCGAGGAAGGTCACCATCTGGGTCACCTGCTCGGGCACCATGTCGTCGGGCACCATGTCGATGTCTTCGGTCATCCGCGTCTTGGCGACGGGCGCCACTGCATTGACCGTGATCCCGTGCTTGCGCATCTCCATAGCGAGCGTTCGGGTGAAGCCGGCCACACCGGCCTTGGCACAGGAGTAGTTGGTCTGACCGTAGTTCCCCAGCAGGCCGGCCAGAGACGTCGTGTTGACCACGCGGCCGCCCTCTCCGCTCTCGATGATGGCGGTAAGCGCGGGCTTGGTGACGGCAAAGAGTTGCTTGGTGTGTACCTGTAGGACGAGGTCCCACATGCTCTCGTCCATCTTCATCAGGGTCTTGTCCCGCAGGATCCCGGCGTTGTTGACGAGGACGTGCAGGCCGCCGAAGTTGTCGAGAGCGGTACGAACGATGCTCTCGCCGCCCTCGACAGCGGCGACGTTGTCGTAGTTGGCCACTGCCGTTCCGCCGGCTGCGCGGATTTCGTCCACCACGACATCAGCCATGGCTTGACTCGCCCCGCTGCCGTCACGGGATCCGCCGAGGTCGTTGACCACCACCTTGGCTCCCTCAGCCGCAAAGGCCAGGGCATGGGCGCGGCCCAGGCCTCCTCCCGCACCGGTCACGATCACCACCTTGCCGTCAAACATGCCCATGGGAGCTCCTCTTCGGGGCCTAAATGCCCTTGTCTGTGGATGGCCGCGGCGCTCCACGGCGACCTGCGGCTGTGCTGGGCCCAAACAGGGACCTGCACGGGAAGAAGGATTTCTAAGCCAGGTTGACTGATTAGTCAATCACCTCGACACGGGGTTCGGCTAGGACCCCATTCGCTGACGGAAGAAGTTCAAGCAGAACTCGAGCACCGTCCCTGCTCCTACCTTGCTCTCGCCCTTGCGGCGAGGCTCGGCGACAACGTCCACCTCGGCCAACTTCATGTTCTTCCGGGCCAGTCCAATCATCACCTCGTCGTCGAGGAACCAGTCGCGTTTGCTGGGGGCCAGGCTCGTCCATGCTTCGCGAGTGAAGAGCTTCGGGCAGCCGTTGGCGTCGGTGCTGGTGACGTGGAAAAACCACAGGTTGAGGGTGTTGTAGACGCCCGACACCACCGCCCGCTTCCAGCCATCTCTTCGTTGCACGCGGCGCACCTTGGCTACGTCCGCTTTCTCGGCCACCAGACGGCGGTAGACTCGGATCACGTCTACGGCCTGAATTTGGCCGTCTCCCCACATGTAGCCGAGGATGGGGCAGCCTGAGTCCAGGCTCTCCATTCCGGCGAGGATGCCGCCGCCGTAGCCTTGGTTCGCGTCCAGATAGACGCCGTGTACCTCGGCCGCTTCGGCCTCGAGTTCCTGAACCAGTCCCCGGGTTCCGTCACGGCTCCCGTTGTCAACGAGGACGAGGGTGAGCGGGACTTGGGCTTGGCGAAAGGTCGTCAGGATCTCGCGAGTAACTCCGAGGACGTTGCCCTCTTCGTCGTAGAGGGGGAGGACGAGGCCCAGGGCTGGACGCTCGTCCGCATCAAAGCCCAACCGACGACGCTCGGTCCCAGCTGCGGTCTTCTCGGGCTTGGCTTTGGCCCCGGCTTTGCCTTTGCCTTTGCCTTTGCCTTTGCCCTTGCCTTTGGCCTTGACGTTCACAGTCGTAGCTCAGAATAGACGGGCTTGCCGGTCTGTAGCCATCAGCCGGCGCACCGTTTCCCACTTCATCCGCACAAAGGGGGGGAATGCGCCGTCCTGAAACCAACATCGGCGGAGAAACTCTTGGGTCTTCGGGTCGCTGGGGTAGCCCGAGCCGAAATCAGCGTCTGCGTCCTCTCCGATCTTGGCGAGGATGCTGTCGCGTTCCACCTTGGCCAGCACCGAGGCCGCCGAACAGCAGGGGTGGTTGAGATCCGCCTTGTTCTCGGCCACCACCTGCAGCCCCCGCAGTCCATGGGCCGCAAGGCGGCGGATGAGGTCCGCTCGGTAGTCTGGGATCTGCCGTGGCGGGACCGGCGCGTCGAGGACTACGATGTCGGGCTCAAATCGGAGGCACAGCTCGATAACCGCCTGCTTGCCGAGTTCGTTGAGGGAGGCACCGTCCAGTTCCCGGGGACTCAGTTGGACGAGTTCGGCGCCCAGCGAAAGGCCTCGAATCGGTGCGCACATCGCTTCGCGCCGCTTCGGGCTCAGCTTCTTGCTGTCGTTGACCCCAGCTTCCCGGAGCAGTTGCTCGCGGTCTTCTTCGATGAGGACTCCCCCGAAGACCATCGGTCCCAGGACACAGCCCCGTCCTGCTTCGTCGATGCCCAGCCGAGTCCCCATTGCGAGGCGAGCCTAGCAGGCCGGGTCTGCAGTGTGTCATTAGCTCGGTCATCGGGGTCGGAGCGGGTCAAAAGTGGCCCGTCGCCTGGGTGCACTTCCTGAAATAGGCTAGGGCCGATGTGGGCACACGAAGACGTAGAGCAGGTCCCAGGGCCGTTGACGCTGCCTTTTGGCGGGACCTATACTCCACTTTCCATTAGCGTAAGTCCGCGCGCGAGGCCGACGGCGGCCCTACGCGAGCCCCAACTTCCGGCGGACTGCGCCGTTGGTCTCTGCGATCTGAGAGAGGATTTGGTCTTCATGACGAGACAAATTGCCCTACGGACCGTCCTCCTCCTCGTCTGTTGCACCGCTGCGGCCCTCTCGGGCTGTGAGGAGACCGAACCCCAGGCGACCCTGGGCACTGCGGCTCCAATCGTGCGCATGAGCCCCAGTGTTGGCGGCTTGGGCATGACGCTCCAGCTCGAACTGCGCGGCGTTAACACGCAGTGGGAACAGGGCCAGGTCAGCGTGGACCTCGGCGCGGACATTTTCGTGGCTGGTGTGACCGTGAACGGCCCCAACCACGCCAATGCCGACCTCCAAATCGCTGAAAACGCCCTGCTCGGTTTTCGCGACGTCGTGGTGAGTTTCCTTGGCGCTGATGGAGAGGTCGACGAGTACCGCTTTGAGGACGACGAGGGCTTTTTGGTGGAGAGCGGGGGAATCAGCTTGAGCCCGGCCCGTGCCCGTTTGGGCGAGACCTTGCAGATCGAGATTACGGGCTACAACACGATCTTGCAGGCCGGCAGCACCTGGGCTGATTTCGGGGACGGGATCTTCGTCAACTGGGTTGAGGTCATCGACGAGACTCATGCTCGGGCCAGCGTCAGCGTCGACCAGCGCTCCGATCCAGGCCTGCACGACGTCGTAGTCTTCAACGGTCCCAACGGCTACACCCTCATGGACGGCTTTTTCGTCGACCGGAAGTCAATCTGCGTCGAGATTGACCCGGACCACGGCAACCAGGGCGAAGTCTTGCCGTTTGTGGTTCGGGGCTGCGATACCCACTGGGAAGACACCGGCGGTGGGATCCCCGTCCCGGGCGGGGCGTCGGCGGACCGCGACACCTTGGTCGATCTCGGCTACGCCATATGCATCAATGAGTTCTGGCCGGACTGCCAGGACCAAGTGGAGCCGGGCGGAGTGGTCGCAGTGTCTACCCCGACCTTGGCTCAGGGGACGATGCGGATCAGCAACGCCGCCCCTCCGGGCTTCTACGACGTCCGCGCCTACGTCATCGAGCGCACCGACCTGAACGAGGACGGTCTGATCGAGGTCGGCGAGTGGAACATCTTGGAAGAGGTCATCCTCCATGAGGGCTTCGAAGTGCGCGAGGTCCCGCTGGACTGCAACGACAACCCCGGCGTGTCCTTCGGCTTCAGTGTGAGCCGGAACATCAACAACGACACCTGCGATGTGCAGGAGTCGGTCGGCGCAAGCGCTGTGTTCTTCACTCCGTTGGATCCTCCTTGCGGTCCTCCGCCGATGGATCCGATCTTCCCCTTCGACATCGACTACATCCGCAACCCGCCCCAGCCGGCGGACTGCCCCTCGCCGCGAACCTGCGATGCCGGGCCATATGTCTACCTGGTGGGCGATCTGAATACGATCACCCTTGCCCGCCAGGAGAACACCTTCACTGGGGAGATCTCCTACGCCCTCGAAGCTCCCCTGACCTTGGACGACTACAAGTTCGGCTACCAGCCCTACGATTTGGTCGCCGACGGCTCGGAAGATCCGACCCAGATCCCCGCATTTACCGCCGAGGACGTGCTCTACACTTTGCCGTCCGACTGGGAGTTGGTGGAGCCCAGCTTCTGCAACAACTTCACCCAAGACCCGGCCGAGGACATGCTGGTTCGCTGGACGCCAGCGCAGACCTACGACGTCGCCGGCATGGCTATGAGCTTCTCGACGTCTGACAACGAGGGCATCCCCTGGATGGCCATCACGCTGCCCTGGGACGATGGCGAGCACATGTGGCCCAAGGAGCTCTTCCCGCAGATTCCGGAGGGCGGTGGCTACTTCTCTATTTCCACCGGGGTGTCCGAGCCGAAGTGGTTCCTCGACTTTGGCAACGGGCCAGTCGGGGTCGAGAATCAAGGGTCCTCGGGCCTCAGCTACCGCGGTTTCATGCTGCTACGGGCCAGCGATTCCGGGGGCGGGGAGTAACGCTCTATGTCCCACCGCCTCTCGGCATGGGCCATTCTGCTGCTGCTGCTTTTGGTCGGGCCAGGCCTCTCCGGCTGCGACCCGGACAGCGGCCTGCGCCTCCTGAATTTCGGGCGCACTGCGATCGTGACGGGCGACTTCGATACGGTGGAGCAGCTCATTCAGGAGGTAGCGAACACCACCCAGGTCGAGGCTGAGATCCAGCTCTACGATGGTTACATCGATGGGGCGCATTTTCAGACCGAGGTGACCTCGGCAGAGACCCCTCCTGGCTTGCAGGTCGAGGACTTGCTGCGTGCGGAAACTCACGCGGGCTTGAACCAGTTCAAGACCGCGTTCTTCTCGTGCGGCATGCGGGGCGTTGCCGAGCGGGTCTACAACGGGGCATCCGAGGACCACCACCTGGTCAACGACGCTACGGTCGTCGAGCACGTCCACGACGCGGTTAACAACGGACTGCGGCTCTACTTCTCCGACTGGAGCTACGACCTACTGGAGGCGGCTTGGCCTTCGACCCTTGACTGGCTGGGCGACGACAGCCTGTTGGACGACGCCCAGCGGGGCATCGAGGGCTCAGTCAACGCCCGGGTAGTGGACGAAGACCTCGCGGCCTTCATGGAGGTCGAGACCGGCAGCCAGATTGAGATTGTCTTCAATCAAGGTGGGTGGGCCGTCATCGAGGATGTCGGCGAGGATGTGGACGTCCTGGTCGAGGCCGAGGTGCAGTACGACCATCCGGGCACGGGACAGGCCACGACCATCACCAGTCCCTTGGTCGTTGCCTTCAACTCGGGTGGGGGACGGGTGGTCTACACTTCCTTCCACAACGAGGCACAAATCACAGACGACGCGGTTGACGTGCTTCGCTACCAACTTAGTCAGCTGAGCCAGTAGCCGGAAGAAATCGGCAGCGGGAGTAGTTACATGAGGGACCGATTGGGAGACCAGGGCTTCCGCCTGCTTGCTGCAGGGTTCCTGGGGCTCTTCGTCCTCGGCCTCGGTGCCGCAGCCTGCGGCGAGGAGCCGCCGCTGCGCCGGCGCAACCAGTCTGACGTATTTGTTCAGGAGCTCCGCAAGACGGTCGACATCTTGCTGGTGGTCGACAATTCCTGCTCGATGATCGACGAGCAGATGAAGCTCGCCGGCAACTTTGACAACTTCATCGCCCAGTTCCTCGACGCGGATGTGGACTACCAAATCGGGGTCGTGACCACCGATATGAGCGACGGGGAACACCAGGGGCGCCTGGTCGGGGAAACCAAGATCATTACCTCGGCCATGACCGTCGATGAGGCTCGGGTCACCTTCGCCGAGAACGTAAAGGTCTGCGCCACGGGCTCCGGCTTCGAGCGCGGTCTGGCGGCGGCGGCGGCGGCCCTGTCCGACGAGTTGTTGGCGGCGGAAAACGAGGGTTTTCTGCGCGAAAATTCGGCGCTCAGCATCGTATTTGTCTCGGATGAGGACGATCTCTCGCCCAGCCCCGTCAATGAGTACATCCAGTTCTTCAAGGGCCTCAAGGGCGACCAGGGCTACCGCGACGACTCCTTGGTCAATCTCTCGGCGGTGGTCGGTGACCCGCCCGCGGGCTGCGAGCAGCCCAGCCCCGTCAAGCCCAACTGCAGCGATGGTCTCGACGACGACGGCGATGGGCTGATCGACTGCGAAGATCCGGACTGCCAGTCTTCGTGGTGGTGCACGGTGGTCGATGACATCGAGACAGCCTGCGACGACGGGGAAGACAACGACAGCGACGGCGTAGCTGACTGCGCCGACGCAGACTGTGGATTTCTCGACTCTTGTCGCGAGAATTCCTGTTCCGACGGTCTCGACAACGACAACGACGGCAGCATCGACTGCGTCGACATCGACTGTTTGGTTGGCCAAGTGGAGGTCTGCGGTGAGGTGAGCTGCACTGACGACTTGCTGACGCACGTACAGCCGCTGCCGATGCCAAATTTCGATGTCGACTGCGAGGACCCGTCCTGCTTTGCAAATCCCGAGTACGAAGAAGCGTGCCTCGAGGAACGCGTCGAGATCGACTTTGCCGATCGCTGCCACCTGACCGTGGTGATGGACCCCGAAACGGGTTGGCTGGACGAAGAAGACGGACTAGACATCGACTCCACGGCGGGCTTGGACGCGGAGCTGGAGGGCTGCGCAGATCCCGATTGCAGCAGCTTCTACCTCTGCTCTTCCTCCCTTCAGGTCGAACGCTTCGCTCAGTGCGGCGACTGCCTCGACAACGACGGCGACGGCTTCGAAGACTGCGAGGATCGGGACTGTCTGGATTCGGCGTACTGCGACAACCCCTACCCCATAGATCCCGGCGAGCGCTACATCGACGTGGCCACCCGCAGCGGTGGCATCGTGACTTCGATCTGCTCGGAGGAGTTCAGCGGCCTTGTCCGTGAGCTCGGTCTGAACATCTCCGGACTTCGGACCATCTTCTACCTCTCGGCATGGCCCGAGGTGGACACCATCCAGGTCTTTGTCGACGGGACGGCCGACGAGAACGCGGTCACTGAGGGTTGGACCTACGAGTCGGTGCAGAACCGCATCCTGTTCACCGAGGAGGCCGCGCCAGGGGAGGGGAGTACGATCACGGTTGACTACACACGCGCCTCGACGCCTCCCGAGCAGCAGAGTTCTTCGGGGACGCCCACTGGGGACGACGATGACAGCGCGGGGGGGGGCGGCTGATGCAGCGCGCGCTGCTCTCGTCGTGCTTGGGCTTGCTCGTCGCCCTCCTGTCCCTCACCGCTGCCGCCTGCGGTGAAAAGGAGTGCACAACCTCGGCCCACTGCTTGGCGGGAACCGTCTGTTCGGCGGCCGGGAACTGCATTCCTGTCAACTGCAACTCGTCCGTCGAGTGCCCGATCGAGTCGTGGTGCAACAGCGACACCGGCGAGTGCGAGGCCGGCTGCCTCAACGATCGCGACTGTCTGCCCACCCATACCTGCGACGCCGAAGCTCGCGCCTGTGTGGAGCCCGGCTGCCGGAGCACCCAGCTGGACTGCGACTACGGCCAGTTCTGCAACACCCTCTCGGGGCAGTGCTACGACGCTGGTGGCTACTACTGCAACACCTGCGAGACAAAGTACGACTGCAACGGTGGAGTCGATGGACCCAACTGGTGCCTCCGACTCGGCGGGAGCAGCAACACCTACTGCGGGGTCGATTGCTCGGCGGGGCAAGATTGCCCCCGTGGCTACGAATGCGGCCGGGTTCGAACCGTGGGGGATGTGACTGTGGCCTACCAGTGCATCGCCCCCTGTTGGGAGTACTAGCCCGATGAAGCGCTCCTCTTTGGCTGCAGCTCTGCTTTGTGGACTGTGGGCTCTGCCGGCCTGCCAGCCGACGGGGGTCGACGGTGACGATGACACCTCCGAGCCGGTCTGCGACAACGAGTCCTTGCCGACCATCGAGGTGCAGTGGATCGAGGACAGCCAGCCTGTGGGGGTCGCAGTCGATGTCCTGGCCCAGGTCACGGATCCCGAAGGAATCAGCGTCGTCAGCCTGTACTACCGCCTCGAGGGCCAGTCCGCTTTCACCTACACCTTCATGTCCAACGAGGGCACTGGGGATTCCTCGATCTACGTCGGCACCATTCCCGCCGCCTATGTCGGTGACCCGGGGGTCGAGTACTACGTCCGAGCTACCGATCAGGTCTCGCCCTGTACTGCAGAGTCCTTCGCCCCAGCGGACGCACCGGACAGCTATGGACACTTCAGCACCCGCCTGGACCTCACGGTCCTGCCCTTCTACGAGACCTTCGACGTGGAAGAGGGGGATTGCAGCGACGCGGAACTGGACTCTCTCGGTTGGCTGGTGGCCTACGAGAGCTTCCCACAGAGCATCCACAACTGGCGCTTCGACGATCGCAACCCGCTGAGTGGTGCCTGCTCAGCTTCGCACTCGGAGGGGATTCCCGGGGGCTTCTGGGAATGTCCGCCTCCGGATGGAGAGGGCAACATCGTCCGAAAGAACTGGCTGATCTCACCGCCCTTGGACTTCAGCGGCAAGACCAGCATCGCCGTGCGCTGGTTCGAGCGGCAGCAGGACTTCGGGATCTGCTCGGAGTCCCACGCCCTCTACGTCTCGACCGACTTCCCTGAGCCCGACGTGGGCACCTACACCCAGGTTGCGGAGGTCCCCCTCGGTGGTTCTGCCTGGAACTCTTCGGCTTGGTACGACCTCTCAGACTACGCCGGAAATGAGAAGGTCTATGTGGCGCTCTACTACGAGGCTGGGGCCGCTGGTCGCTGGCAGGTGGACGACCTCTACATTGGCGAGCCCCTTGCCGATCTGCAGCTCGCCGAGGCCCCGACCTTGGCCGCCACAGCGGCCCCAGGTACCACGGGACACAGCCTCAGCCTCAGCCTACTCAACGCTTCGACGCTGTACTCCGCTCCAGTCCTGACTGCCACCCTCAGCAGCTCGGATGCAGATTTGAGCATCACCCAGGCCGCCTCTACATTCCCCGCGGTCGCTCCCAACGCCACAGTGGTCCAAGACGGCGCCGCTTTTTCGTTCGACATTGGCTCGGGTCACCCTGACAACGCCTACCTGGACTTTGCCCTGACGCTCGACGACGGGGTCGGTCATCAGTGGACGATCCCGATCCGGCTCCTGATGGGCCAGGAGAGCACGGCTATGGTCTCGCTCAGTGCGGCGGGAGATGTCCACATGGAGCTTGGACACGGCTCCCCCGATGCCCCCGGTTATGCCGTGTCCACCGACGCAATCTCTCTGGCCGGCGCTGCCTGGGAACTCAACATCACTGAGGAGGCGGCCATGCTGCCGCCAGGTGCCGGGGTGCGGCGCTGGTTCCTCCGGGCCACCAACGACAGCGACGTCGACGCGGTCGTGACCGAATGGGAGTTCAACGTCGGTGGGGTGGATTGGGTAGCTGAGGGCATCCCCGCCGATGTTCCGGCTGGAGAGAGCGTGACCTTGGTCCTCCCAATTCCGCCGGCGCTGTCGGTGGTTGGTTTCTCGACGGATCCCGAGCCGGCCGCGCCCGGCGCCTCCATCTCCATCGAGAACCTCGCCCTCCAAAACGACGGCTATGCCACGGCCGGCGGCCTGTCTTGCATCTTGGGCAGTTCGCACGAGGACGCCTCGGGCTTCGACACGACCCCGGTTTCTTTTGGCAGCGACCCGATTGCGGCGGACGAGCTGCGGGAGGCAGAGGGGGAGTTTTCGGTCACCTTGGCGGCGACGCACACCGACGCGAGTCCAGTGCCTCTGACCCTGGTCTGCAGCGACGGCGCCGACACCCTGACTCCAAGCTTCGCTCTCCCCATTCCCTACGCCCATCCCGTCATCGACTCGGTCCGGATTGACGACTCGACCGGCAACGGCGACGGCTACGCAGATCCCGGGGAGGTGGTCGACGTCTACGTCAGCGTCCGCAACGACGGAGACTTCGCGACGATCGACGCTGTCACCCTCTCGGCCACGAGCGGGACCGGGAGTACCGCCTCCTTCGTCCTCAGCGGCGGCACCCTCACCTTCGGCAGCGCGGCCCTGGAGCCCGCGGCGGTGGTCGAGTCCACCGAGGCCCTGAGCATCTCGGTGGGTGTTGAGGGCCTCCTTGGGGACTCCATGGTCCTGGACCTCATCTGGGCTTCCGGGGCCGACACTTGGAGCGAGACGACAACGGTCGAGGTCACGGGCCTCCCGTGGATTTCCTGCGTTACTGAAGACGATCCGCAGGGCGACGTCGAGGGCAGCGGAACTATCGACATCCAGACCTGTGCCTTCCGCAGCGATGACACCATGCTTCAGGTGCGGCTGGACGCCTGGGAGACCTTTGTCACGTCGACCGCATTTGTCGACTTCTTCTTCTTCGAGACGCCCGGCCAGTTCGCCATCGAGTCGGTCGCGGGCAGTGCCGACTTCGAGGACGGCTGTGTCTTCGGCGACGACCTCATTGAGACGGTACCGATCTCGGTCCAGGCCCAGAGCGACTCGTCTATTTCCGTGCGGGTAGCGCTGATCGACATGGCGATCACCGGTAGCAATACCCAGGTCGCTTTTGGGGCGGGGTCCTGCTCCGACATCTACTTTTGCGACACATTTCCTGACGACGCACTGAGCTTTAACGTGGCCGCTGGAACCTACTCTTGCCCCGGATCGGCCTTTCTTTCGCTAGAGTGGTAGGAACTCGATTCAGGATCCCAGGTGCCGGGGGTCCCACCTTGCTGGTGAAGCGGCGGCACCGAAGTGGAGGCCGAGATGTCCGGCAACGACCTCGCTATGTGCGGTACCAAGGTGGAATCGTCGCAGGCGGCGTGTGTGCAGGAGGAGTCCATGGCGACACTCGCACTTCCCGATGGCTACCACCTCTCGTTCACCATCTCCCAACAGCTCTGGGCCGACTTGCTCGGCGAAGCGCTGCCCATCCAAGTGGGGCAAGGAGAATTTGATCTCGTCGAACAGGGCCGAAAGCTCCTCGATGTGGCCGAAGATCGGGTGAGGGGCCTGCTGACAGGTGTGGAGCAGCGACTGGACGAGGCGCCTGTCTTGGGCAGCGCCGCGGGTCGTGGGGTGCGCGGCGGCGCACTCGCCGTTGCCCGGAGGGGGCGAAGCCTCGCCTCCCGCCGGCTGAAGAACGCCCTTAAGGTTCGTGGAAAATGGCGCGCGCGGGTCTCCCGCGACGGCAGCCAGTTCGCCTACCACGAGGCGGGTGTGACTTTGGATGCCCGAGGGGTTCTCGAGGTGGAGGGCCGTGTTCTGCTCTTTTCTGAGCAGTTCGAGATTCCCTTCATTCTGTCCCGGAACGTGGACGCCACGGCCTCCTTGGGCGGTGTCCAGTACAACCGGGACCGCAAGCAGCTCGAGGGAAACCTCTGCGGCGTCTCCTTGTCCTTGGGTGACAGCCTGCCTCTCCGCATCGTCAAGCTCGTGGCCGATCGCCTTATTGAGCGCCAGATTGGGACGATGAATCCCTTGCCCCTGATTCCCGCCAAGACCCTGGAAGGCATGGTATCGCCCAGCGAAGGCCCCCTGAAGCTCTCGGCTGGAATCGAGGATCTCCACGTCGGGATCAACGAAACCGACCTGACCCTGTCGGTCCGTTTCGCCTTCAAGGGGAGCGGTGTCGCCGCCTGAACTGGAGCCGCAGGCCCTCTTTGGGCACGTACTGACCCCCGAACCTGAGGGAGGTCTGCGCTTTCTTCCCCACTCTTGCGTGCGTTGGGATGCCCAGGGCGAGCTTGTCTCTGCCCCCTCCGGCGCGAGGGAACGCGAGGAACGCGGGGTTCAGGATCATCTCCTCGTCCCCGGCCTGATCGACGTCCACGTTCACATGCCCCAGCTCCGGGTCCGGGGACGCTTCGGGGAGGCACTGCTCCCCTGGTTGCGGGAGCATATCTGGCCGGAGGAGGAACGCTTCCAAGATCTCGACTACCAAGCCGCCGTTGTGCAGGAGTTTCACCGGGCCCTCTTGCGGGTGGGTACCACCGCAGCACTGGTCTACGGCTCGCCACACGCATCCTCGGCGGAGGCCGTATTGGAGTCGGATACTCCGCTCTGCCTCAAGGGTGGCGATGTCTTGATGGATCGGCACGGGCCCGACACCCTGCTTCGTTCACCGGTGACCGCTCGACAACAAATGGAAGCAGCGGCCCGTCGCTGGGGTGACCGCTACGCCGTGACCCCCAGATTCGCTCCGAGCTGCAGCAATGAGCTGCTTCAGCACTGCGGCGAGGTCCTCCGGGGCTCCTCCTCCTTCTTGCAGACCCACCTCGCCGAGAACCTCGATGAGGTGGCTTGGGTCCGTGAACTGTTTCCCTCCCACCGTTCCTACACTGCGGTCTACGAGGACTTCGGCCTCCTTGGGTCCCGTTCGGTCTTTGGCCACGGCATCCATTTGGACGATGCGGACTTGGCGGTGCTGGCGTCGAGCCGGAGCTGGGTCGCTCACTGCCCCACCTCGAACCAAGCGCTCGGCTCGGGCCGAATGCCCCTGGAGCGTCTTCAGGCGGCGGGCGTTCGGGTGGCGCTAGCGACCGATGTCGGTGCCGGTCCGGACCTGAGCATGTTGGACGTCTTGCGGGCGAGCTTGGAGGTGCACCGTGGTTGCGCCGAGCTCTCTCCCTCTTCGGCCTTCCGGATGGCGACCCTCGAGGGTGCCCGATGCATGGGCGAGGGAGAGCGGCGTGGTGCGCTCTGCCCCGGGTACCGGGCCGACGTCGTGGCGCTCAAGATCCCCGGCGGGCTCCAGCGGCACGACGACCAAGAATCCGTCCTCTCGCGCGTGATCCATGACTTTGCAGGGCGCTACGAAGAGGCGGTTACTGGGGTCTGGATCGGTGGGGTGGCCCAGGTCGCCTCCCCGTCTTGAGTGTCGAGAACGACGAAGGCCGAAGCCCGGGGGCTCGGCCGTCGCGAGAAGTTTCATGGTGGGCAGAGAGGGAATTGAACCCCCGACACGGGGATTTTCAATCCCCTGCTCTACCAACTGAGCTATCTGCCCGGGTCGCCCGTTGCGGACGGACGGGGAATCTAGTGGGGGGTCCAGAAGGTGTCAAGAGTACGAGGAGGCGGTTGCCTCTTCCGTTCTCGGTGCAGTCGTGCTTTATAGTGCGCGCCATGTTTCGGGCCGCCCTCTTCCTAGCTCTTGTCTTTGCTGCTGCCGTCGCTACGGCCTGCGGGAACACCTGCGACCGCATGTGCGACGCCCAGGCAGATCTGATGGAGCGCTGCTTCGTAACCTGGGAGACCTCCTGGGCGGAGCAGAGTTACGACCACCGCGACGACTTCATAGCCCGCTGCACGTCGGTCTGGGGCGATGCCCTGGACGCGACCGAGGAGGGGAGCTCGGAGCGTCGCGCCTTGGAGCTTGACTGCGAAG
>CAZQTQ010000056.1:0-15547 GCA_964596025.1 uncultured Rickettsiales bacterium | reverse complement strand
CAACCTCCTTGCGACGGCAGCCATCGTGCTGCTTCTCGCCTAAGGCCGGCGATGACCGAGCGCGGCAAGAACCCGGAATTCCTCAACCTGGTCGATGGGCCGGTACTGCCTCAGCCTGCCTACCAGGGCGAGTTCACTGAGGGCGAAATCGTCAAGTACTACAACCCAGAGTCCATGACTTGGGTCGAGCGGCTCTACCTTCCCTACGCCTTCGGGGGCTTGGCCATCACGTCGCGGCGCTTCGCCCTGAACCTGGGGACTTGGTTCCGTTGGCTCTTCCAGTGGGCGATTGGCAGGGGGGCACAGGCGAAGAAGGGTGCGGTCACCATCTACTACCCCGAGGAGACGCGACCGGACTACTCACCCGTGACCCGGGGCAAGCACATCTTGACGATGCGTCCCGACGACCAGCCGCAGTGCGTGGCTTGCTACATGTGTGCGACGGCGTGCCCGGCCTTCTGCATTCACATCGTGGCCGGAGAACACCCCGATCCGCTGATCGAAAAGTACCCGGTGCGCTTCGACATCGAGATCGACAAGTGCATCTTCTGTGGCTACTGCGAGGAGGCCTGCCCGGTCGATGCCATCCGACTGACAACCGACGTGCACCTCGTCAACTACCACCGCGAGGACATGGTCTACGACAAGGACTTTCTTTTGAACTGGAAACCCACCTACGCCGAGGAAGAGCACATCTATCCCGGCGACCGGCCCCGGAGCGACGCCGACTAGGCACACCCAGCTCCCGCAAGGCCTGAGGCCAGGGAGTACGACGGAGACCCCGATGGATCTGAGCCAAGCGCTCCTTTACGTCTTCTGCGGCATCGCGCTGGCCGGTGGGCTGGGCCTCGTGGTGGCTCGCCATCCGATCCACGGTGCGATCAGTCTCCTCGGTACGATGGTCGCCTTGGCAGGCGTCTACGCCTTACTGAACGCACACCTGCTAGCCGCGTTACAGATCATCATCTACGCCGGCGCGATCATGATCTTGATTGTGTACGTCATCATGCTGCTCGACGTGAGCAGCGATGAGGCGAAGCGAGTCGTGCGGACGACCGGGCTGTACGGCATTCCGCTGATTGTCGTCTTGGGTCTCATGGTGACTCCGCGACTTGTGGGGCTTGCCGGTGGGCCCGGACTCATGGAAGGGGCCCTGGTCTGCGCCGCAGGCCAGAGCTGCGAGGGCCTGTGCGAGGACGGCAAGGACGGCGACGGCGATGGGCTGATTGACTGCGCCGATCCGGATTGCCAGAGCCACGTCCGTTGCTTTGGAACCGTCGAGTCCGTGGGCGCCAGCCTGCTTGGCCCCTTCGTCCTGCCCTTCGAGGTCAGCTCCATCCTCTTGCTGTCCGGGATTGTCGGCGCAATCCTCTTGACCGGCCCCAAGCCCAAGACGCCGAAGAGCGGCGGGGGGCAGGCCTGATGACTCTGGGAGCGCTCTTGGGCGTTGCGTTCGCCCTCTTCTTGGTGGGCGGCGCCGGCGTCATCCTCCGGCGGAACCTGCTTGTGGTGCTGATGAGCATCGAGCTCATGCTGAACGCGGTGAACCTCGCCTTTGTCGCCTTCTCTCGTGAGTTTGGTGACGGTGGCGGGCAGGTCATGGTGCTGATGATCTTTGTCGTTGCCGCGGTCGAGGTCGCGATCGGCATGGCCATTGTCGTCAACATGTTCCGCCAGCGGCAGACTGTCGCAGTGGACCGCTTCCACTCGATGAGGGGCTAGGGTCGTGCACGCACACCACAGCTCGCTACTTGCCCTGGTGGTCCTCCTCCCCTTGGTGGGATCGGCGATCAACGGGTTCTTTGGCCGGAAGCTCTCGACCTCCGCGGTGCACTGGATCGGTTGTGGGGCCGTGGCCGTCCCGGCGGCAATCGCCTGGCTCCTCTTTGCGCAGCTGCTCGGAATGGAGCCCCACGATCGCGCCTTGCAGCAGGTGCTCTTCCCGTGGATTCACGTCGGGAGCTTCCAGGTCGACTTCGGATTGTGGTTGGACCCCCTGTCGATGGTGATGGTCCTCGTCATCACGAATGTGGGCTTCCTCATCCACCTCTACTCCGTTGGCTACATGGACGGGGACCCGGGCTACGCCCGCTTCTTCTGCTACCTGAACCTCTTCCTCTTCTCGATGCTCTCTCTGGTCCTGGGCGACAGCTTGTTGCTGCTCTTCTTGGGCTGGGAGGGAGTGGGGCTCTGCTCCTACCTCCTCATTGGCTTCTGGTTCGAGGACCGAGCGAACGCCAAGGCCGGCAAGAAGGCCTTCGTCACGAACCGGGTCGGCGACTTCGGGTTTGCGCTGGGCATGATGCTGCTCTTTGCGCTCTTCGGTTCGGTCGACCCACAGGTCATCAACGGAGCGCTCGCCGAGGGGATCCCGGCCGGGATCTCGCCGACGATGATCGAGGCCGCGGCTCTGCTTCTCTTCCTTGGAGCCTGTGGCAAGTCGGCGCAGATTCCGCTCTTCATTTGGCTGCCGGACGCCATGGCGGGTCCAACTCCCGTCTCTGCCCTTATCCACGCCGCCACGATGGTGACCGCTGGCGTCTACATGATCGCTCGGCTCAATGGCCTCTTCTTCCACGCCGACTTTGCGATGACGGTTGTCCTGTACATCGGCGCAGCGACCGCCCTGCTCGCTGCGTCCATCGGGTTGGTGCAGAACGACATCAAGAAGGTCTTGGCCTATTCGACCGTCAGCCAGCTCGGCTTCATGTTCGTGGCCATGGGGGCGGGGGCCTGGGCAGTGGGCATCTTCCACCTCATGACCCACGCTTTCTTCAAGGCATGTCTCTTCCTGGGCTCGGGCTCGGTCATCCTCGGGATGCACCACGAACAAGACATGCGCTACTACGGCGGCCTGAAGAAGTTCATGCCGGTGACGCACATCACCTTTGTCGTGGCTACATTGGCCATTGCCGGCGTCCCGGGCTTTGCTGGTTTCTTCAGCAAGGACGAGATCCTCTGGTTTGCATTTGCCAGCTCCCGGGGCTCGACGCTTGCCTACGTCCTGGTGCTGTTGGCCGCGTTTTGCACCGCCTTCTACATGTTCCGCATCCTGTGGATGACGTTTTGGGGAGAGCACCGAGGCCTGCCCGATGGCGACGGCCATGGACACGGCCACGACGAGGGCCACGGGCACGGTGCTCACGAGCCGCACGAGAGCCCTCGCGTCGTCACCATTCCCTTGATGGTGCTTGCCGCCCTGAGCTTCCTGGGGGGGTACTTGGGCATGCCAGCCGTCTTTGGCGTCCCGAATCTGATGCACAGCTGGCTCCACCCGGTCTTCGAACACAGCACCGTGGCGCTGAAGGACGGCATGGACCACAACCACGCCATGGAGTGGGGCTTGATGGGGTTGAGCGTGGCGATTGCCGGCATGGCCATCGGTGCTACGTGGCTGCTCTACGGTGGGGGCAAGGACAAGCTGCGGGACATCTTCCAGGACAAGGTTCCGGCCCTGCACACCCTGCTGTGGAACAAGTGGTACGTGGACGAACTCTACGAAGCGACGATCATCAAGCCCTTGGTGGTGGGTTCCCGCGAGTTCCTCTGGCGAATCGTGGATGAGGTGGTCATTGACGGCTTCGTCAACGGCGTGGCTGGCTTCTGCAAGCAAGTGGCTGACAAGATGGGCCGTTTGCAGAACGGCGATGTGGGCAACTACGCAACGGTGATGGTAGCGGGGCTCCTGTTGGTCCTTGTCTACCTCAACGGCGGCCTGGGATAGGGCGGAGACGATGGTTGGCTTGCCGCTCTTGTCCCTGGTCCTGACCCTCCCCATCCTGGGCGGCTTGATCGTCCTGTGCTTGCCGGCTGACAAGCCGGGCATGCCGCGGCAGGTGGCGCTGATCGTTGCGGTGCTCGGCTTTATCGTATCGCTTCCACTCTTGGGCTACGACGCCACTGCCGGCGGAATCCAGTTCGCTGAGCGCTACTACTGGTGGCCCAGCTACGGGCTCAACTGGAGCATCGGAATCGACGGCCTGTCCTTGTGGCTCGTGCTGCTGACGACCTTCCTGGGGCCCATCGTCATCCTGAGCTCCTGGACGGCGGTTGAGGTCCGTCACAAGGAGTTCTTCTTCCACCTCCTAGCGCTGCAGAGCGCGATGATAGGCGCCTTTTGTGCGCTGAATCTGGCCGTCTTCTATGTCTTCTGGGAGCTGATGCTCATCCCCATGTTCTTCCTCATTGGGATTTGGGGCGGAACCGAGCGCATCTACGCCACGATCAAGTTCGTCCTCTACACCGTCTTCGGCTCGATGCTGATGTTGGTGGCCATCTTCTACCTCTACTGGCTACACCACCAGCAGACGGGGCTCTGGTCGCTCGACTTCGACGCCCTCTACGGTCTACGGATGGGCCTCTCGGTTCAGAGTTGGCTCTTCGCGGCCTTCGCGCTGGCCTTTGCCGTCAAGGTGCCGATGTTTCCGCTGCACACCTGGCTGCCGGACGCACACGTTCAGGCCCCGACGGCCGGTTCGGTGGTCCTGGCCGGCGTCCTCTTGAAGATGGGTGCCTACGGATTCCTGCGGCTCGGTATGCCGATTTTCCCCGCTGCGGTAGCCGAATGGGCCTGGCTCATCATGCTGCTCAGCGTCATCGGCATCGTCTACGGCGCACTCGTTGCGATGGTGCAGCCCGACATGAAGAAGCTGGTGGCCTACTCCTCCGTTTCCCACATGGGCTACATCATGCTCGGGATCTTCACCCTGAACCTGCAGGGGGTTGAGGGCGGCATCTTGCAGATGCTCAACCACGGCATCAGTACCGGCGCGCTCTTCCTGCTGGTGGGGGTGCTGTACGAGCGGACCCATACCCGGCGGATTTGGGACTACGGCGGTCTCGCCAAGATCATGCCCATCTACGCCACTGTCTTCATCGTGGTGGCCCTCAGTTCAGCCGGTCTGCCCGGAACCAACGGCTTTGTTGGTGAGTTTCTGACCCTCCTCGGAGCCTTCCAGTGGGGTCATGAGGCCTACGCCGCCGGCGGCTCCCTCGTGGGGTCCTACGGCTTCGTTGCCGTCGCCTCGACCGGAGTGATTCTTGGTGCCGTCTACCTTCTGTGGATGATCGAGCGGGTGTTCTTCGGGCCTGTCCTCCAGCAGCGCCTGAAGGGCCTGGTGGACATGAGCCGCCGCGAGATCGCGGTCTTCGCGCCGCTCTTAGTGATGATCTTCTGGATGGGCCTCTATCCGAAGCCATTCATCGACAAGATGGAGCCGACGATCGAGCGGTGGATTGAGCAGGTAGACCTGGGACGCAAGAGGGCCGAACACTTCCCCAGCGATCTGGGCAGTCCCTCGAATCCAAACGGCTTCGCCGTCTTGGTAGACAGCGGGGAGGGTCAGCGATGAACCTCGACCTGAACTTCTCCTTGATGGTCCCCGAGTTCTTGCTCTTTGGGGCCACCTTGCTCGTTCTGATGGTCGATGCCCTCACCGCCCGTCCCGAGGAGGGTGCCGAAGCAAGAGTTCCCGGGGCAGTGGGCTGGATCGCCATCTTGGGATCGTTGGGGGCGGCGGGCTGGTCCCTGTGCATGGCCTGGGGTCACGAGTCTCTGGGTACCTCCTTTGGGGGGCTCTTTGTCGTCGACTCCTTCACCCAGTACGTCAAGGCGGTGGTTGGCCTTGGCGCCGGCCTGAGTCTGCTCCTGTCGGAGCCCTGGTTGCGCCGCCACAAAGTCGGTGCTGGCGCCGCCCATTCCCTCTTGCTGATGTCCACGACGGGGATGATGTACATGGTCTCGGCTGGCGACCTCGTGATGCTGTTCATGGGGCTGGAGATTATGTCCATCCCCATCTACTGCCTGGCCGGCGCACTGCGATGGGACAGCCGCTCGGTAGAGTCCGCGGTCAAGTACCTGGTGCTGGGTTCTTTTGCTACCGCCATTCTGCTCTTCGGCTTCGTACTTCTCTACGGATTTACGGGGCTGAGTACCGGGCAGGGGACAACGGAACTGGTGGCCATTCAGGCCGCAGTCTTGGGGGCCGAAAACCTGCCCACCTACGCGAGCCTGGGCGGCTTGTTCGTCCTCGTGGGACTGCTGTTCAAGGTCTCCGCCGCCCCCTTCCATATGTGGACCCCAGACGTCTACGAGGGCGCCCCTACGCCCTATACGGCCTACATGTCCGTAGCGGTCAAGGCGACCGCAATTGCGGTCCTGGTGCGTCTCTTCGGACCGTCGATGCTCGAGGCCTTCGGCTTGAGACCACTACTTTGGGCGGTTGCCGCCATCACCATGATCGTCGGAAACGTCGCTGCCCTAGTGCAGGACAACGTCAAGCGGATGCTGGCCTACTCCTCCATCGCCCACGGCGGTTACTTGCTCGTTGGGGTGCTGGTGGGGACCGCTGAGGCGCAGACTGGAATCCTCTACTACATCCTTGCCTACACGGCGGCGAACATCGCCGCCTTCGGGGCCCTCATCCTCCTTGGACGCCAGGGTGTCGAAGTCGAGCGATTCGACGATCTCGCAGGGCTCGGACCCCGCTTCCCGATGGTGAGCGCAGTACTCAGCCTGTCGATGCTCAGCTTGGTGGGCATCCCACCGCTTGCTGGCTTTGTCGGCAAGTTTGTCTTGTTCAAGGCAGCGGTCGCAGAGGGCTTCGTCGTCCTAACGGTGATTGCCCTGCTGACGAGTGCGGTGTCTTTTGCCTACTACCTTCGACCGCTGGTCGCCCTGTTCATGCGGCCGGCTACGGGGCCGTCTTGGACGCCAGAGGCGATGGGTCTGCGGGGAGCTATGGTCTTGGCTCTCTGCACTGCAGCCATCGTAGGGCTGGGCGTCTTCATGGAGCGAACCTTGCATTGGGTTGGTTCTTCGGTCCTCGCGGCCGCCGGTTAGCTAGGGGCGATTCGAGCTAGGATCCGCCGGTGGCATCCCACACCCCAAGCCTCGCCCCGGTCCTGGGCCTTCGTCCCGATCCGGGGGAGGGTGAGGATGCTTTGGACCTCCTCATCGACGAGGGGCTAAACCCAGTTCTGGATCGTCTGGAAGAGAGTCGGCGTCTCCACCTCAGCCTGAGCATCGACGGCGGGAGCCTGGAGCAGTGCCAAGCCCGGGCACCCCGAAGCGTCGAGCGGCTCTCCATCCTGGCCAAGGACGGCCGCTTGGAGCTTCTCGGTGGGGGCTTCTACGACCCCGTCCTTTCGGCCATTCCCATCCGGGATGCCCTGGGTCAGATCCGGCTGATGGCGCAGTTGCTTCACCGGATTACAGGTCGGGTGCCGCGCGGTATCTGGTTGCCGCTTGCGGCGTGGGAGCCGACGCTGCCGGCTTTGCTCCAAGACGCAGGCTGTGCCTACACCGTGGTGGCCGCTGGCGCATTTGGCGCGGCGGGACTGGCCCCGTCTGACTGCATCGGACATTGGGTCACGGAGACCGAGGGGCGGGCTCTCGCCGTCTTTCCGGGTAGGTGGGGTTCGCCGGGAGAGAACTCAGGGACTTCCATCGGTGAGGCCCTGGACCGCTGGGCCCAGGAACCTGTCAAGAACGCTGTGTCCACTCTGTGCCTAAGGGCGTCCCGACGGGAGGAGCTCTCCCGAGCCGTAGACCTGCTGGATGCGCTGGGAGGGAAGGTCACGACGATTCGGACCCAGTGTCTCGAACAGGCCCACCGTCGGGAGGCGTCCCGAGGTCGAGTCCATCTTCCGCCGTGGATGCAGTCTGAGATCGCGTCTTGGACCGTGCGCGGGGGCGCAGAACCTCCGGTCGGTGGCGCCCAGAGCTGGCAGGCCTTTCGGAGCAAATACCCGGTCGTCCACCGGCTCCACCGTAGGATGTGGTGGGTCTCGGAGAAAGTGGACCGCCTACGGCAGGTCGTTCAGAGCCTGCAAACACAAGACCCGAAGGGGCAGACGGCCACGAACAGCCGCATGGTGCTGCAGCGGGCCTGTGCCAGCCTCTGGCAGGCCCAGTATCACGGCTACTACTGGTATGCGGGGGCGCTGCACCAAGGCTTCTATGGGGGTGGTTCTAACCAGGCGGCTCTAAGCCGCTTGGATGCCGCCGATGCCATGGCCGAGCGGATCCTTCGGGATCGGAACCACAGCGAAGGGCGGTGCATCCGGGCTGACGTGGACCTCGACGGCGAGGAGGAGTTGGTCCTGCGGACCTGCCATCTCGAGGCGGTGGTCCAACCAGCGCGCGGAGGAGGGCTGTGGACCTTGGACCTTCCGAGTCGCGGGCTTCATCTGCAGGACTTTGCGGGCCCAGTCGATGAGCCTCTACACGACTTCGCGTCGACGACGGGGATCTGCCTGGTGCCAGAGGGCGAGGTGGAGGCCGGGAACGACGGTCTGGAGGCCTTGGATGAGGCCGCGGAGGAGGTCCTGCGTGCACTGGATGTCCCTGACGAAGGCGCTGCGACTGCTGAGGAGGTCCAAGAGGGGGCGACGGTGGGTACGGAGCGGCAGGCGGAGGCTCTATATTGGACTCCTGCTCCAGTCGGGGAGGGCTCAGTTCGTCGATTTGGAGCCTTCTTGGACCGCTTTCTCGCCCCCGAGACCCAGGTCGAGGCCTTCGCACTACGCCAGTTCCGGGAGCTCGGGGACTTTGCAGGCGGTCGATACGAGGTCTTGCGGCGGGGCGGTCAGCGAAAGGAAGAGTCCACCGACCCTTCGGGCAAGGCGTGGGTGGAGATCGGTCGGAGCGGGTTGGTGCGGGACGGCGGACGGGCCTACCTCTTGCGGCTGGAGCGCTGCATGGCCATCGACCCCGATCACCCTCGTCTGACGGTGACCTCGCGACTCGTTAATCGCTCGCGGGAGGTCGCCACCATCCGGTACGGCTTGGAGTGGTCCTTCGCCATTCCTTCGGGAGAAGCTGAGGGTGTAGTTATCCGAACCCAAAGCGAGGGCGAGAGTTCAGAGCACCTCCTCGCTTCCGGACCCCAAGACCTGGGGGAGCACCTGGGCTTGGAATGGGAAGACCGGAAGGCGGAGCTCAGACTCTTTTTCGAGTTCAGCGCGCCGGCCCAGGTCTGGTGGGTGCCCATTTCGACCGAACACGAGGGGCCCGAAGGGCCCGTTCGCCAGCTACGAGGGAATGCCCTCTTGCTGTGCACCCCAGTAGAACTGTGGGGAGAGGACCGGCACGAGATAACCGTCAAGGTAAGCGTGCTGGGGGACGCTGAGTGATCCGAACTCACGAACCAAGGCGCATCGCATCCTGCCGCAGAGCCCCACCGGGAGGCCGGCAGCCCTAGAGAACCTTCGCGATGACGTCTTCTGTTAGCTGATTGGGGTGGTTTCGGAAGACCACCTTGCCCTCGCGATCGATGAGGGCAGCGGCGGGTATTCCGGAGACGGAGTAGGCCCGAGAGGTGGTGCCGGGGTCGATGGCCACGGGAACTGTGAAGCCATTCTCGTTCATGAACTCCTTGACCGAGTCCGTCGTTTGCCCTCGGCTGTTGCGGGTGATTCCGATCACAACGAGGCCCTGGTCCTTGTACTTCTGCCAGGTCTTCTCCACGTTGGGCATCTCCCGGCGGCAGTGGGGGCACCAGGTCGCCCAAAAGACCAACATGACCGGCTTGCCGCGGAGCTCCGCCACCGTTCCCTGGCTCTCGCCCACCCACTCGCTCAGCTCGAACTCAGGGGCCAGTTGGCCGAGGAGCTCCAAGGAGTTGAGTTGGCTTCGGGAGCTCTGGGCCAAGCGGCTGTTCGGGAAGGCTGAGACGAGTCGCTGGTGGCAACGCTTGGCCCGTTCGAAGTCTCCCGAGTCTTGGGCGGCACGGGCCACGTTGGCCAGGGCGCGGGGGGCGTTCTTGGCCGTAGCGTAGCGGTCGGCGAGAACCAGGGCTGCCGTTTCTGCTTTGTCGAGCTCGCCTAGTTCGCTGAGCAGGGAGGCCTTGTTCAGGTAGGCGTCGACGAGCAGCGACGAGCTGGGGTCGATCTTGATTGCGTCGTCAAAGAAGCCGATAGCCCCCCGATAGAAGGTCTGCTGCCCGGCCGAAAGGGGTCCCTTGCCTCGGTTACCCTTGCGCTTCCCTTCCTGCATTGACGCCTTACCTTTGGCGACCACCACGGTCACCTGGTAGGCCGAAGAGCTGAACTCGTTGGAGAACGCCTGGGCCAAGGTGCGGGCTTCGTCGAACTTACCGACTGAGGCCTGCGCGTCGGTGAGGAGCGCCATGACGGGTTCTCTCCAGGGCTTGCCCATGCTGGCCTCGTGGAGTCGCAGTAGCGAAGAGCGGGCCTTCCGGGCGTTGCCGATGCCCATGAAGGTGGCAGCGGCCTGGTAGCGCTCCTTCTCGTCCTCTTCGGAGAAGGATCCGAGAATCTTGTCCTGGAGGTAGGGCCAGTCTGCTGGCGGTGTGTCCTTGGCCTTCTTTGGGGACGGGTCTCTCTTCTTGTCCAGCAGGTCCTGCTTCTCTTTGTCAGAGAGCAGCCGCAGCTCACCCCCGCTGTTGTTCACTACCTTGCCTGGAGGCACCTTTTCCGATTTGACCCCGGCTCGTGCTGCAGGTCTGGAGTCGCCGGCTTCGTCGGTTGCGCCCCGGATCATGTACCCGAAAATTAGCCCCAAACAGAGCATGGAGACGCCAAAGCTGAGGACGGCAGGAGTGAGGAGGCCGGGCGGGGGTGGCGGATTCTTTTTTGTCATCACCGCGCCTGTTTAGCACCCGGCGTCCTTTCGCCGCAACGCACAACGAGGCGGCGCTCCGGTCAGAGGTCTACAATTCTCAGCGAGGACCTAGCCACATGGAGAAATTATCACCCTAGAGACGCCCGAGTTGGCTCTGATCATTCCGGCCTACAACGAAGAGGCCCGGCTGCCGGAGACCCTTCCAGCGGCGGTGGAGCACCTCGAGGGGGGGGGTCGCAGCTGGGAGATTCGGGTCGTCGACGACGGTTCCAACGATGCGACGGCGGCGGTGGTCGAGGCCTTGGCCAAGGACGAAGCCCGGATCGTTTTGCAGCGGGAACCTCACCGCGGAAAGGGCGGCGCGGTCAAGGCGGGCATGCTGGCCTCTTCCGCCGCCTTCCGCTTCCTCTGCGATGCGGATTTCTCGATGCCTGTCGACCAGGTCGAACGTTTTGTCCCCCCCCGACTTCAAGGCTTCGACCTGGCCATTGCCACCCGGGAGGGTCCAGGGGCACATCGCATCGGTGAACCGAACAGTAGGCACCTCTTGGGACGGGGCTTCAATCTCCTTATTCAGGCCCTGCTGCTGCCCGGAATCGAGGACAGCCAATGCGGCTTCAAGTGTTTTACGGGCCAGGCAGCTGAGTACCTCTTTTCTCGCCAGACCCTGGAGGGTTTCGCCTTCGACGTGGAAATCCTCTATCTGGCCCACCAGGCCGACATGCAGGTCGCTGAAGTGCCGATTCCCTGGCTGTACATGGACCACAGTTCCGTCAAACCCCTGCGCGACACTTGGCGGATGCTGCGCGAGGTCTTGATCATTCGGTCCAACGATCTTCGTGGCCGCTACCGCTAAAGAAGGGTCGTCCCTGGAAGGGCCGGATCCGGGCAGCAAGCGAGGGGTTCTTGGATTGAGCCCCTTGCAGCATCTGCATGGCGCATTTCTGCTTGGGATCGTGCTCTTTGTCGGTACGGAGGGCCGCCTCGATGGACCGGCCTCCGGTTGGTTGCCCGCCTACCTCCTCGCTTGGATCCTCCTCGTTCCGCTTGCATGGCGGCTGCAGACGAAGCCCGTCCCGAAGGCTCGGGCGCCGAGCCAGGGGTGGAAAGGAATCTTGTTGTGGGCCCTATTGCTGCGGTTGCCCCTCCAGGTAGGGCCCCCGCAGCTCTCCGACGACATTAACCGCTACCACTGGGAAGGACAGGTGGTGGCAGCCGGTGAAGATCCCTTTGATCGGCCGCCGAACTCAACGGCCCTTCAGTACCTCCGAGAGCGGTCTCCGACCTGGGCTGCAGTCAACCACCCCCATCTGCCCGCCATCTATCCGCCGGGGGCGCAGTGGATCTTTGCTGCGATGGCCAGCCTTGGCCTCTCAATCAACGGATTCCGTGGGGTCTTTGTCCTCTTGGAGCTGCTCGTGCTGGGACTCCTGGCGATTCTCCTGCGCCGCCGAGGACTGCCGGAGGAGGGGCTGGTGCTTGCGGCCTGGAATCCGCTGCTGGTGTTGGAGGTGAGTTCTTCGGGCCATTTCGAGCCCCTGGCCCTCTTGCCGCTGGTTGCCGGTCTCGTGCTGCTGGGGCGGAGCGAGCGGGCTGCGTGGGCGACCTTTGGGCTCGGCCTGTCCATCAAGTTCGCTGGAGCGGTTCCCGCCTGGTTCGAGGGGCTTCGCTTGCTGCGGGCGCGGCAGACGAGGGTTGGCGTGCACCGAACTCTCTGGCTGGCGGCCGTCCCTGTGCTCCTCGCACTGCCGTTTTGTCTCGACGGCAGCCCGCCTGTCGGTTCGCTCCTGCACTACGCCCGGCACTGGGGACACAACGCGACAGTTCATGCCTTCTTGACACCACTCCTGGGCTTCCACCCCGCACGTTGGGTCTGCATCACGCTGATTCTCTTGTGGCTGGGCCTACTCAGCTCCCAGAGGTTGGAGCCAGCCCGCGGGGCCCAGCTCTTCTTTGCGGGGGTACTCTTTCTCAGCCCAGTCGTTCATCCCTGGTACGGGCTTTGGGTTGCGGTCCTCTTGCCCCTAGCGCCCAGCCTCCCATTGCTTCTCTTTACCGGCCTGCTGCCCCTGAGCTACCTCGGCTCTTGGGGCCCCGGAGGTAGCGAGCTACCCGTCTGGGTGCAGCCCACCGAAGCCCTCGTGCCCTTGGTCGGTCTCGCTGCAGTGCTCTGGTCTAGGAGAATCGCGCCACAGACTGCGCCCGGCGATCCCTCAGCCCCAGGTGAAGGAAGCTGAATCCAAAGAGCGCAAGGAAGGGCAGACTGTGCGACCAGCCATGCCAGGCCAAGAGGCCTCCAGTGGCGAGCAGGAGGTAGACCCCAAAGAGGCTCTCCACAAGGGATTGCAGGTCAAGTCTCGGGCCCGCTTTCTGAATCCGTGGTCCCTCTCCGTGCTTCGGGGTGCGAACAAATGGTGTCTGCGCCCCACACAGGGCGCGGAAGACCGCGCGCAGGTTGTTCAGGCTGAGGGCAGCGCCCACCCCCAAGACAAGGGGAATGCGAGGCAGCGAGCGCCAGAAAGTCCGGGGGCCACGAGCCTCGCGTTGCGCGAAGAGGTAGAAGATCGCCAAGTTGAGGGTTGCTGCGACAAAGAGCGGGAAGTCCAGCAGCTCAATGGCTGCGATCGAGGTCGTATTGCGAATGGTGGCTGCCAGGGGGAGCAGGAAGATGAGGAGTACCATCGGGAGGAAGGCCAAGTTGCCCAAGAGGTGGACGGTGGCCTCGATCCGAATCCGCCAGGGCAGGGGGGTGCACCAGATTCGTGGTAGCAGCTTGGCCGCCACCTGAATTGCTCCCTGGGCCCAGCGCTGCTGTTGGCTCTTGAACGAAGCAGCGTCGCCGGGAAGCTCAGCCGGGACCACCAAGTCTTGCAAGTAGGTGAAGCGCCAACCGGCCAGCTGAGACCGGTAGCTGAGGTCGAGGTCCTCGCAGAGGGTGTCGCCTTGCCAGCCGCCACCCTCTTCTATGGCTTGTCGACGCCATACACCCGCAGTGCCGTTGAAGTTGAAGAAGCGCCCGGATCGGAACCGACTCCCGTGCTCGAGAATGAAGTGCCCGTCGAGCAAGATGGCTTGGATTTGGGTGAGTTCGCTGTCGTCGCGGTTCAGGTGTCCCCACCGGGCCTGGACCATGCCCACGCCGGAATCCGCCAAGAGGGGCGGGACCGCCCGGCGAAGAAAGTCCGGAGGAACGACAAAGTCGGCGTCGAAGACAGCGACGAACGGCGCGGTCGGAGCAGCCAAGAGGCCCTCTGCGAGGGCCCCGGCCTTGTAGCCCTGCCGGTTGCCGCGGCGTTGATGCTCGAACTGGATGCCAGATCCTTCGAGCGATTCAAGAACCCGCTGGATCCGCTTGGGTGTCTCGTCGTTCGAGTCGTCCAGAATCTGGATCCGCAAACGATCCCGTGGCCAGTCGAGGGCGGCGACGGAGTCAATGAGGCGTTCGACCACCTGCGGTTCGTTGTAGATCGGCAGCTGCACGAGGACTTCGGGACATTGGAGATCGGCAAGGGGGAGGGGGGTGGGGAAGGCAGCCTGCCGATGGCGCAGGTAGAGCCCCAAGAGAACCATCCGGTGGATGCCAAAGATGCTGAGAACCACGACGGTGGCGAGGTACAGCCAGAGAAGGCTGAGGCTCGCCCATGGGGCCGAGCCGGGCAGGGCGGTGGCTACCTGTTCAAGCATCGGGCGGGGGCTCCAGCCAGCGGTCGATCAACGGAAAGACGTGCTCGATTGAGGGTGCGCCGGTGATGAGGTCGCAGTGGGAAAGGGCAGGAGCACCAGGAGTCGACTCGGGGTCACCGAGCAGGTACCAGGCCTTCTCAGCGCTTGCAACACCGTCAAAGGCAGGCCGCACCGAGCGAGGCGGAGCAATCCGGTCCTCCGTTCCGGCAAGAACCAGTAGGGGCCGGCGAAAGAAACCAAGCCCTTCTTCTTCATCGAACAGGGGTTTGCGGTCACGGCCTCGATCAAGAAACCAGCTCAGCACGTCGATGGACACGTCTTCCAAAGCGGTCGTCACCAGGGTCAAGATTTCGCGGCGGCTGAGGTTGGTTGCCAGTGCGCCAAAGAAGCGCGCAGCCTGGGGACGAAGGGCGAGGTAGGGGAGGATCAGGAGGGCACCGGCGCGCACCCGAACCGCCTTGCTGAGCCGGAGCACACGGACAGCGACGCCCTCGAGGAGGAGCATGATCCGGGGAGGGCTGCCGAAGTCCACCGGAGAGCCAAGGGTGACTGCCCGGTCGAGGGCTCCGTCACCGAAACGGTGCACGTAGCGATAGAGGAGAATGCCCCCCATCGAGTGTCCAATCCAGTGGACCTTGGGGACTCCGCATTTTTGGCGAACTGCCTCGATCAAGGCTGGCAGATCCCGGAAAGCATAGTCATCCTGCGTCACATTCCACTTGGTTGATGCAGGGCTACCCGGCGGCCGGCGGCTCGACCGATCCCCCCGGTATTCCGCAACAAAGACCTCGTGGCCCCGCGCTGCAAGCGCCTTCGGCAGGGAGTGTGGAGCCGAGAGGGCCCAGGAACTGCGGTTCATCATGAGCCCGTGTGCCAGGATCACGGGAACTGGCCGCGGCTCCAGGCCTTCGGCCGGCCCGAAGCGGTGGAGACTCAAGGTCCAACCGTCTTCCGTCACGGCCTCGATGACCTCGTCCCCATCGGCTGGCCGGGAGGCAAGTCGCCGAAGGGCAAAGCAGAGGAGGAGGTACAGCCCAGCCAAGCCCACACCAAGCCCCAGAGCAGGGGCCCAAGCGGGCAAGGTCGTCGCAAATGAAGTCACTACAAACGGGGTTGAACGCGCCCGAGGCGGGGGAGGGCTAGCCCTCCATGAACGGATGGAGGCGCTTGGCTCGGCTGGGGTGCCTTAGCTTCCGAAGAGCCTTGGCCTCTACTTGGCGGATGCGCTCCCGGGTCACGCCGAAGTCCTGTCCGACTTCCTCCAGGGTGTGGTCGGCT
>CAZQTQ010000055.1:0-15590 GCA_964596025.1 uncultured Rickettsiales bacterium | reverse complement strand
GCGAGCGAGCGCAGGATGTTCGGCACCCACCGGCCTCATCTTTCCTCCCGAGGGCTCGGGGCGTATCAGCGACCGGATCCTCAGGCGCGGCTGGTTGGCCTCGGTCCTGCCGGTCTATGCCGTCCATCCCCGCGAGACGCTGGTTTCCAAAGCGATGATCGAAAAGGCCCACTTGCGGGGCCTCGCAGTGAACGCCTGGACGGTCAATGAGCCGGAGAGGATTGCTGAGCTGGCCCGCTGGAAGGTCAACGGCGTTATCACCGACTGGCCGGACCGTGCGTTGGAGGTCACCCAGGCGCTGGACCCCTTGCAGCGTGCAGCCCCCGGTCTGCCGACGTAGGGCCACGGCCAGGGCTTACTCAGAACCGGACGCCCAAGCCGAGGCTCAGGGCTCCGACGGGGAGGCCCGTCTTGGGAAGGGTCAACTCCCCGACCAGGCGGGCGACGAACTGGCCCGGCCGCACCTCCATGCCCCCAAAGAAACGGTGGTGTTGGAAGAGGAGAGGGTCCACGCCTTCTTCCACCTCGTCCAAGAAGCCGCTGACTGCTCCGAGATCGGGGACATGGGCGCTGCTCGGATTGGCGTGGCTCACCAAGAGGGCGTAGCCACCGAAGGGCGAGAAGAACATCGGAAGGCGCCCTGACCCCCGCTTGATCTTGAGGCTACCGCCGAGGCTCAGAGCCGCCGAGAGAACGCCCAATTCCAGGCTAGGGTTCCCGATGTAGCCGTCGTAGCCGACCTGTATTGCGAGGTCCGGGACCTTCGGCCAACGGTCCAAGAGCACCCAACGTCCGTAGCCGCCGACGACAAAGGCCTCGGCGCCGGCATGCCAGCCGACGTTGCCGCCCACTTCGAAGGAGAAGGGCAGCCCCTTTCGAAACCACAGCCGGGGAATGGGCAAGACCTTGCTGGCCTTCTCCCCATCGACCGCTTCATCCCAGGCGGATTGCTCATCTCCCCCCTTGGCTTGGGCGTTGACGAAGCCAATGCGCGTGGTCAGTCCGACTTCGAAGTCGAATGTCGAGAGGCTGGCCACCGACCAGGCTGGTGTCGGAGCTACGATCATTGCGAGTTCGCGGGCCACCAACTCGAACCGGCCCTGCCGCCACGCCGAGGGGCTGGCGCTCAGGCCGTGGATGCTGAGGTTCTGGCCTGCGATGGAGGGACTGGGAAGAGCCCCGGCCGCCAGTCCAAGGAGGAGCGAGAGGAGCACCGCACATCGCCTGGGGGGGCCCTCGAGACTGCGATGCGCTGCTGGGTACTGAGTCCACTCCACGGGCTCATCTTCGCAGGGGCCGCCTAGGGCTGCAATCCGGCTGTGATAGCCTCGCCCGCCATGAGCGCCCCCAGGCAACGCCTCCTCCTCTGGGGGCTGAAGCTGCTGTTGACCGCGGGGATCCTCTGGAGCCTCTTCCGTTCGGGCGCCGTCGAGTGGGATGGACTTCTCCGGGAACTCCGCGGAATTCAAGGCTCCCAGTTGATGCCCTGGCTCCTCGCCGCAGTCGTGGGAAAGCTCCTCGGCATCTTGGGCAATGTGCTGCGGTGGCAGATTCTGCTTCGCGCCCAGGGACTGGCCCTCCCCTTCCCCTTCCTTTTCGGTTCTTTTCTGATTGGTCGTTTTTTTGGCATCGCCACCCCGGGCACCCTCGGCTTGGATGGATTTCGGCTGTATGACTCGATCCAGAAGACGGCTGCTCCTTGGCGATGTGCGGCGGTGATCGCGGCAGACAAGGTGGCAGGCCTGGCGGGACTTCTGCTGACGGCGTCGCTCGTCCTGCCCCTGGGCCGCTCCTTGGTCCCCGCGGACTCGGCTCTGGGCTGGGCGCCTCTTGCCGTGGGAACGGGGCTGGCTTCAGTCTTGGCCCTGGCCCTTCTGCTTCACCCTTCGGGCCTGGATGCTTTGCTCGCTCGAGTCCCCGCTGGACGCTTCCGTGCGCCCTTGGACCGGATCCGTGACGCGGCTACGGCGTACTCTGGCAAGCGGTCGGTCCTGCTTTCTGCCGTCGCACTGGCCGCTTGGGGCCATCTGACCACCGCCTGGATGTACTTTGCCTTGCTGCGCGGCATTCTCGCCCCCGAGGGTGTGGCATTGCTCATGCCCGAGGGGGGCCTGGAGTATTTCCCTCCCGACCCCTCCACGGTCGTCTTGGCGGGACTGGTAATGACGGTTGCGACCCTCGTCGTACCGACCGCCGGGGGTGAAGGGGTTCGCGAATGGGTCTTTGTGGCCCTGCTCGCCCCCCAAATTCCGGCGGCTACGGCCTTTCTCTTCGGTCATCTGGGGTTTTGGGTCGAAAAGGCCGTGCTGGGGCTCCCTGGTGGCCTGATCTATTGGCTGCGTGGGCGGCCGAGGCACCCCGGGTAGAATGGATTCAGTCGCCGCGCGCGGCTCCTTGTAGCGACCGTCCCGATGAGCGCCCAGAATCTCAGCGTAGAGGAAGCCCAGAGCCGGATCCTGGACGGTTTGGGTCCGCTTGGCGCCGAGCAGTTGGACGTCGGCAGTGTTGCCGGCCGGGTTCTGGCCCAGGATCTCGTCGCGGGCCGCCAGGTGCCGCCCGAGGACAATTCCGCGATGGATGGATACGCCCTCGGAGTTCGCGATGGTTCGCGGGCCGAGTCGGGGGAGGTGCTGGACGTCGAGGTGGCGGGGGAGATCCCGGCTGGTGGTAGGCCCGGCGAGCCTCTTGTACCCGGCCAGGCCGCGCGCATTTTTACCGGGGCCCCCCTGCCACCGGGGGCCGATCGCGTGGTGCTGCAGGAGTGGACCGAGCGGTCCGCCGTGGGCCGGGTGCGGGTCCTGCGCTGCGGTCCAGCCGGCGACAACGTGCGCCTTGCTGGGGAGGATGTGCATCGGGGGCAGGTGTTGGCTCCGGCTGGTTCCGTTCTCAGTCCGGTGACCGCAGCCCTCGCTGCTGCTCAGGGCTGGCCCGAGGTATGGGTCGCCCGCCGCCCTCGGGTCGGCATTGTGTCGACCGGAGACGAGGTGCACGAGCCGGGGACGGATCTTCCCGAAGGCCACATCTACTGCGGAAACTCGGTCGGATTGCAGGCGCTGGTCGCCGAGGCCGGAGGCGAACCGCAGTTCCTTGGCATCGCCCGCGACAACGAGGCCTCCTTGCGCGAGGTGCTGGGTCGCGCGACTGGCTGCGATGCGCTGATCACCATCGGCGGTGTGTCGGTTGGGGACTACGACTCGGTAAAGGAGGTCGTGGCTGAGATGGGCGGCAGCCAAGAGTTCTGGAAGGTCCGCATGCGTCCCGGCAAGCCCAATGCCTGGGGCCAACTCGGCGGCACTCCGTGGTTTGGCCTCCCCGGTAACCCGGTGTCCTGCATGGTGAGCTTCCTTCAGTTCGTTCGGCCTGCTCTGCGGGCTATGCAGGGGGCGAACGACCGATTCTTGCCGGTGGTCACCGCACGTCTGGACGAAGACCTGAAGACCAGAGAGGGCTTCCTCTTCTTCCTCCGCGGCATCCTTCGCTTCGACGAGGAGAGCGGCTTCTACCGGGTCCGGACGACCGGGCCCCAGGGCTCAGGAATCCTCAGCTCCCTTTCGCGTGCCAACGCCCTCATACTTGTCCCCGAAGATCGTGATCAGGTGGCGGCTGGCGAGACGCTTCGGGTTCAGTTGCTTCCGTGGATGTGGCCAACGGCGGCCGAGGCGGGGCTTCGCTGAATGACGCGCTCTCGCCCGCTTCCGCCGGTTCTGTCCTTTGTCGCTCCCTCGGGGACTGGCAAGACGACCTACCTCGAGGGACTCCTGCCGCACTTGGCGGAGAGGGGTCTGCGGGTCTTGGTGATCAAGCACGACGTTCACCGCTTCGAGGTCGACCGGGAGGGCAAGGACAGCTACCGCCTGCGGGAGGCCGGGGCCCACCAGGTCCTGCTTCTGAATCGAGACCAGATGGCCCTGATGGGTTCTTCGGGCGGTGACGTGCCTCTGTGGACCTTGGTGGAGCGCTACGGCAGTGCTGCCGATCTGGTGATCACTGAGGGCTTTCGCCAGTCTTCGGCTCCGAAGATCCTCGTGGCGCGGGCTGCTGCGAGGGAGACCCTGGCTCCGGAGTCCATCGATCCACTGGTTGCAGCGGTGACTGATCATCCCCTGGGTCTGGCGGTGCCGGAGTTCCCCCTTGGCGACCCCTCCGCTCTTCTTCCCTTGATCGAACAACACCTCGATCGCGCCGATGGGGGTCCTCGGGGCACGACGGGTGTGTTGCTGGCCGGGGGAAGGGGCCAGAGGCTGGGCTACGACAAGGCTCAACTGAGTCACCGAGGGCGGCCCTTGCTTCCCCAACTGGTGGAACGCCTGGCCCCCCTGTGCAGCGGGGGCGTTCTGGTGGTGACCCGCCGGGACCAGGACCTACCTCCCCTCCCGTCTGAGGCGCGCGTGGTCGAGGACTTGCTGCCCCAGCACGCGGCCCTAGGGGGCCTGTACACCGGTCTGGCCCTAGCCGAGGCGCCGTACATCTTTCTTGCCGCATGCGACATGCCCCTGCTCGATGCGGGGCTGATCGAATGGATGCAAGCCTATCCAGCGCCCGGCGCCGATGTCCTCGTGCCGGAACACTGCGAATACCTGGAGCCGACCCACGCGATCTACGGCTACCGCTGCCTGGGTGCCATCAAGCGCTCTTTGCTTTCGGGCGAGTTCAGGCCCGACGGCTGGTTCGGGTCGGTCCGCGTCGAGCGCATTCCCGAGGCCTCGTGGCGGGCCATCCATCCAACAGGCCAGTCCTTCGCCAATGTGAACACGCCCGAGGACCTAGAGCGTCTCCGACTGGCCCTAGGGGAGCTATAGTCCAGGGCCATGGCGACCTCCTCTCGTGCTCCGCTCATCGATCCCTTCGGGCGCCGGATCCACTACGTCCGCCTTTCGGTGACGGATCGATGCAACTTCCGCTGCAGTTACTGCATGCCGGACGAGGGACTGGAGTTCCTGCCGCGCGACCACCTGCTGACCTTTGAGGAGATCGAGCGGCTGGGACGGGTCCTCAGCCAGATGGGAGTCGATCGCATCCGGTTGACGGGGGGAGAGCCTACGCTGCGTCGTGGCATCGTGGACTTAGTCGGTCGGTTGGCCTCTGCCAAGGCCTACGGGTTGACCGATCTGTCGATGACGACCAACGGGTGGAACCTAAGAGAACTGGCCGTCCCGCTTCGCAGTGCGGGACTCGACCGCCTCAATATCAGCCTCGATACCCTCGACCCCGCACGCTCTTTGGAGATCACGGGAACCGACCGTCTGGACGATGTTCTCGCGGGCATCGCCGAGGTCGTCCGCTTGGACTGGCTTCCGTTGAAGATCAACGTCGTCGTCTGCGAGGGCATCAACCACACCGAGGTTCTGTCCCTCGTGGACCATTTTTCCTCGCTTCCGGTCGACCTGCGTTTCATCGAATACATGCCCTTTGGGTCCTCCCGCTTCCGGCTTGTTCCTTGGGCACAGACGCGATCGCGCATCGAGGAGCGCTACCGGCTCGTCCCGGTGGAAGGGCCCCTCGGCTCGGGGCCGGCGACCTACTTCAGTGTTGTGGGGACCCCCCTTCGGGTGGGCGCAATCGGCGCATTGAGTCGCCAGTTTTGCGCTGGCTGCAACCGGATCCGCATCACGTCGGACGGGCGCCTGAAGAACTGCCTCGCCTACGAGCCACACATGGTGAGTCTGCGCGACGTCTTGCGGGCCGGCGGGAGCGACGACGATCTGGAGTGGGCAGTCCGATGGGGTCTCGGCAGCAAGCCTTTCAGCCACATTTCCCAGGAGGATGGGACAAACCCCTTCGAGGGGCAGATGGTGCAGATTGGCGGCTGAAGCCGCCATTGCTCGGACGGTATCCGCAGGCCTTTGCTGCTGCGCCTCGTCCTCCCTTAGGAGCGAATCAGCAACCGCCCTTTCGAGCCCTAGCGGGCGGCCAGCAGCGGGGCTTCGGCCGGTGGAGCGGGGCTCCCGTAGAGGCGGGTGACCTCGAGGGCCATTTTCCCCCGCAGGGCCATACCGGCCATCTTGAAATCGGCCCGTAGTGACCAGCCGGGATAAGTGAAGGATGCGGGCTTGTTGTGCTCCACGAAGAAGTGGGCCACCCAAGCCGGACCGTAGCCCACAACGAGGATTGCGGGAATCCACGCTGGATTGAGGCTCAGAGTCGAATAGAGGATCAGAAGGACGGCGAGGCCCGTGCCCAGGTAGTGCAGAGCACGGCACAGGGGCCGGCGGTGTTCGCCGACATAAAAGGGCCAGAACTCCTCGAAGTTCGGGCTCCTCTCCGCAGCGGCAGAATTGGGGTCGGTCATGGGACAACTTCTCCGTTGTACAGATTCAAGGAACCGTCCCGTACGAAGCCCACGAGCAGCATGCCTACCGCTCGTGCGTACTGGACGGCGAGATTGGATGGCGCGGAAACCGCAACCACCCCACCGATTCCTCCCATCGCGGCCTTCTGCACCATTTCGAACGATGCGCGTCCCGACAAGGCCAAGAAATGGCCCGCTAAAGGCCACTTCTCACCAAGGACGCAGGAGCCCAGAACCTTGTCTACCGCGTTGTGGCGGCCGATGTCTTCCTTTACTTGGATCATGTTCCCGTCGGGGCCGACTAGCCCTGCCGCATGCAAGCCTCCGGTCCGTTCGAAGAGGGTTTGGGCCTCTCGCAGTTTGGCGGGTAGGTCGAGCAGGAGGCTGCGCGACAGGGGCGGGAGCGGCTGCAGCGGAGGAGCAACGAGCTGGACGGCGCTCAGCGTCGTCTTCCCGCACAGGCCGCAAGACGACGAGGCGTAGACCTGGCGTCTGGCTGCCTCCAGGGCCTCTTGGTCGGCGCCTTCCGCGAGCACCCGCACCACGTTTCCTCGCGCCTCTGCGCTGGTGTCTTGGCAGTACGCGACCGAGAGCACCTGGTCGGGGTCCCTGAGGATCCCCTCGGAGAAGAGAAAACCCAGGGCCAAGGCCATGTCGTCGCCCGGCGTCCGCATGACGACTGCAATGGGATCGTCGCCGAGCCGAATCTCCAGTGGCTCCTCGACGCCCAGGTGGTCCTCGACCTCGACGGCGACGCCATTGGCGCCCCACCTCACGACTCGATGGCTTTCGTGTCCCGATCGAGCCAAGCCGGGCTCCAGCTGAGGGTGAGGGTGAGGGGCGCCGCTCTCGCGCCACAAGGGAAGCAGCGGCCCAATCTACACCAGCGGCCCTTGGCGCGGCCCCAACACAGGGATCTGGAGCTTCGACCCGAGCGCTGGGCGCCCCAAGAGCTTCTAGACGGGTAGACTTGCCGGCCATGGACGTCCCCTCTTTGCCCTGGGCCGGCCTTCCTTCAGGACGCAGTGTTGGGGCCTTGGGGTGGGGGGTCCTGGGCCCCCGCCCATTCCACGCTCTGGCCTCCGGGTTGTGGGCTGCGCGCGGGCGGCTCCGGTTTGCCCAAAACCTCCTTCGCTATGGCGTTTGTGACAGCTGCTCCCTCCCCGAGGCCGGTACCGGATCGGACCCATCTGCCGGCCCTCACCTCTGCAGCCACCGATTGGAGACATTGTCGCGGTGGACATGCACTGCCTTCGAGCCCGAGGGACTGCCTGATCTTGCCAGCCTGCGGCGTCGGGACGACGCGGGGCTCGAGGGGCTCGGACGCATCCCATGTCCGCTGCTCTGGCGGCACGAAGCCCCGGGACTCAGGTCCCTGAGCTGGCCTGATGCCCTCAACCTTGCGGCGCGCAGGATGGGCCCGGAGGGCGGAGCTTGGAGCGCGGAGCTGCACCCCGGTCTCTCCAACGAAGCCTGCTTTGCGGCGCAGCTCCTCGCGGAAGCTCGAGAGGCGGCCGGTCGCTGGCTTGTAGTAAGCCGCCAACAGATGGCGCTACTCGGTTGCCTTGAGGCGCGCCTGGGTCATGCAGCATCGACGGCCTCTGCGGCTGATCTCGAGGACTGCGACTGCCTCGTTCTCTGGGGCGCCGACCTGGACCGTGAGCCGGCTCTCTATCCCCGAGTTCAGGCTGCGAAGGAGAGGGGGACGCCGGTCTTCGAGGTGCCTTATCTGTCGTGCAAGTCCCTCGCGGGAGTATCGGTCTCGACCTTGGCAGAGGCGAGTGCGGCCAAGTCGGAGCGATTGCGTGGTGTTCAAGCACAGATGGACTGGCCGGAGCTTCAGAACCTCGGCGGACCTGGAGCAGTGCATGGAGCCGATGAGCTTGTGTCGGCCTTGGGTTCCTCAACCAACCCATTGTTCCTGTGCGGCGCCGATCTGGACGTCGAGGTTCTCGAGAGGTTGATCGTCCTGCTCCACCTCCTCGACGGCTTCGCCAAGCCGGGAGCGGGGATGCTCCTGGTGGGGACCAGCCCTGGGCTGCAAGGGGCCCGCGATCTGGGTTGGACCCAAGTCTTGGAGTCCCCTTCTCCTCCTATGGAGACCCGCTTCATCCTTGGACATCCTGCGGTCTCGGCTCGCCAGCGGCGTCACAGCGACGCTGGCTCTGAGATCGCCGGCCCGCCGCCCGCCGCCCTGAGGGTGTTCGCTGCCCCCTTCCTCCGCCGAGAGATGATCGCCACGCGCTCGGATGCGACCCTAATCCTGCCCTTGGCCTCTCGCTACGAGGCGGTCGGCGGTACGACCCACACCAGTGCTGATCGACAACTGCGCTTCTCTCCCCAGGTACTCGGGCACCGGATCGAGGGGGCGATGCCCGATTGGTGGATACCCTTGCGAATTCTAGAGATGATTCACGAACCATCGGTTGGGAGCGAGCGCGACCCCGTCGATTGGGTGACCGACCTACGCTGCCGAATGGAGGCGGCCGTGCCTCGCCTCAAGGGCCTGGCTTCCCTGCGTGCGCCGGGCGAGAGTATCCAGTGGGGAGGGCGTTCGCTGGCGGTTCAAAAGCGAGCCTGAAAGCGCTCGCAGGCGATGTGGAGGGCCTCCTCCTCATCAGGGAAGGGACCGACTACCTCCCCTCCGGCCCGTAGCCAGTACTGCGGGTATCCAGTGGCGGCTGCGTCGGCGCCTAGGCGCCCATCGACGTCGTAGAAGAGCTCTACCCAGAGGCCTTCGCCGGCCTCACTCGTCCCGGGGCCCCTCGCGAGGACTCGAACCACCTCGGTGATCGGCATCGGTATTCCAAGACGACGACGGCCCCGACCTCGCAAAGGAGGCCGGGGCCGTTGCCGAAGCGATGGGTTGGCTTAGTCGGCGCAGTCGCCGAGGACGGTGTACTCGAACTCCAACTCGTCGCCGTTCTCGGGGATGTGGTCCACGTCGAAGACGATGGCCTGAAGGGCGGAGTCGTAGACCCAGCCGACGTAGATGGGAACACCGTTGAGGCGAACCTCGATGGTGTCCTCGACCGGGGTCTGGCTAAGCTCGAACGTGTCGGCGAAGCTCTGGGACAGCCAGGCCAGCGCGCTGAGCGTGCTCACCCAGTTGGGGTCGCAAATGGACGCCGAGATGCCATTGCTCATGTTCGTGGCGGTGACGTAGTCGGAGCCCGACGAGGCGCTTCCACCGGCACCCGAGCAGCCCGACATGCCGCCGGTGATGTCCGAGATCACCACGTGGTCCGGGTTTTCCTTCAGGTTGACGAAGAAGTCCACGTAGTCGGCCGGCGCCCAACCCATGATGCTGTTGCTCTGCTCCTGCTCATCGGAGACGAAGATGATCCGGAGGCCGCTGGCCGACTCCCGGAGGAAGTCTTCGTTCCAGCCGCCGGGATCAATCATTGGGGAGCTCAGTGCCAGGTAGCCGCCGTGAAGCCCCTGCTCGATGCCCGCACCGCCCGTGCCGAGGTTCACGTTCACCGAGAAGGTGCCCGCCGGGTCGGGAGTGCTGGGGGAAACGATCGGCACCGTGCCCTGCAGCTGGCCTGCGTCGCCGGAGACGTCGGTCGTGGCGACGCCGATGTTGTAGTTGATTTCGAGCGCGTCGACGATCTGAATGAAGGACGCGAAGTTCACGGCCATGGAGCTCTGCTCTTCACCCATGGAGCAAGAGTTGTCGACCACGAACAGGATGTCCGTGCTGTTGTCGCCTTCCTGCTGGTACTCGTCGGTGTTTGTGGCGCCGAGGTGGGCAATGCCGAACTGGGTCGCGGTCTCTTCGGCGTTGCTGGGATCGTTGCTGATGACCGTCAACACACCCGTATCGGGCTGAACGTCGATGGGGACGTAGTGGACCTGGGCCGAGACGCTCTCGTCCGGATCGAGGTCTGTGCCGTCATCGATGCCGTGGACAAGGGTCAGTTCGCTGTTGCCGCCAAGATCCTCGTATTCGATGGAGTCGAGGGTCAGGGGCGCGCGGCCGATGTTCGAGATAGTGATGTCAAGCTGCCGCACGCAGCCAAGCTCGGGGTTGCCGAAGTCGTAGCTCGGGGGCTGGATGTCAATGGCCGGCGCCAAGCCCTCGGCCAAGAGGTCGACCTCTATCTGGGAATTCTCGCGATCGTTCGACTCCACGGTCAGGGTCCCGCTCATCGTCTCATCGCGCAGGGGGCTGTACTCAATGAAGACGGAGGTGGTCGCGTCGGGGTTCAGCAGGCGCTCCCAGGCGTCGTCGTTGGTGATGGTGAAGGACCCGCCGTCGCTCAGCACCAGGTCGTGGACCTGCAGCGTATTGGTGCCGACGTTCTTGACGATAATTTCCTTCTCTCGGCTCTGGCCGGCGTAGACCTCGCCGAAGTCGACCGTGTGTTCGATGGTCGGGTGGTCGGTGATGACCTCGATGATGGCGTCCACGCGGGTCGGCGGTTCGGCCGACGGCGTGCTGATGAGCACTGTCTCCGAGCAGGCGGCCAGGAGGCCGAGGGCAAGGATTGCGACCGCGCGGGTGATTTCGATGAAGAGCTTGCTGTGCGCCACGTCTGTGGTCCTCCGGGTCGTCGGTTGGGGGCTGGGCCCCGGTACTTCCTTCAACCGCTGGCTGGGCAGAAGGGGGAATTTTTTTCCCTACTCCTGTGTCGTCTGGAACCTAAAGCCTAGCTGAGGCTGGCTTGAGGCGATCTAGAGCGCCGTTATCTTGACTGAGCCGGAGATGAAGTCAAGGGCAGGTGTAGGCGCGGACCCGACTTGGCTCCCCGGACGAGCGCCGCCGCGAGGGCCTGTCCCTTGAGCAGTGCCTCTTCCCACTCCGCCTGGGGATCGGAGTCGTAGACGATCCCCCCGCCAACCCCGTATCGGACCTCCCCGCCACCGAACTCCAGAGTCCGAATCGCTACGGAGAGGCACATCGCGCCGTCCAAGCCGACCCACCCCAGAGCTCCGGTGTAGGGCCCGCGGCGGCTGCGCTCTAGGCTCTCGATCTCGGCCATTGCCTGGATCTTGGGGGCCCCGATGCAGGAACCGGGGGGAAAGGCAGCCTTGCAGAGGTCGAAGGCGTCCTTGCGTTGCGCCAGCAGCCCACGGACCGTTCCCGCAAGGTGCCAAACCGTCGGATGCGCTTCGGCCTCCAGGGAGACTTGGGTGTCGACCGAGCCTGGGACGCAAACCCGTCCCAGGTCGTTGCGAACGAGGTCGACAATCATGCTCAATTCGCTGCGGTCCTTTTCTGATTCGAGGAGCCCGAGTCGCTCGCGCTCCTTCCCCTCAGCGTCCCCGGAGATGCGTGCGGCCGTTCCCTTGATGGGACGGGAGCGCACCTTCCCCATGACGTCGACCTCCAAGAAGCACTCGGGCGAGGCCGAAACCAAGGTCATCTGGGGGAGGTCGAAGTAGGCGGCGTAGGGAGCGGGGTTCGAGTCCAGCAGACGCAAAAAGGTGGCCAACGGCGCCGTGGAATGGGCGCACTGGGCGGCAAAGCGCAGAGTCAGGTTGGCTTGGTAGATGGTCCCGGCTTCGATGGCCTGCCGAATGGTCTCAACCGCCTCCCGGTGGGTGGCAGCATCCCACTCGGGCTCGGGACTCTGTTCCAAGCCAGGCCAGCGACTTGCGTCGTCTGCACCCTCGGTCTCCTCCCAGAGCCGAAGCAGGCGACCATCGGGAGCGTCGGGTAGGCGGCGGTAGTCGACGGCTCGGCTTCCGGACTCGAACAGGAGAACTTCGTCGTAGAGCCCGAGGACGAAATCCCAAGGGCAGGCGACCTCGAGGCGGCAAGGGACGTCCTCGAAGCAACGTCCCAGATCATATGAGAATGAGCCGGCAAGTCCGCCATTCCAGCGGAGGGATGGGGTGTCTGAGCGGCTTGGTGAGAGACGAAGGCGCCTGGCGATCGCGGCGACCCGGTCGTAGGCGAGCCCGGGCCCCGGGTCGAGGGCAAGCACTCGGTCGAGCCACCCGCGATCCCCGCAGGGTCCGGGGAGGATCTCCAGGAGGTTTCCCGCGCCCCGCAACCACAACGCGGGCTCACAACTGAGTGCATTCCACCCCCCGCGGGTGGATCGAGGAGCACTGGACTGAAGCCAGAGTCCTCCGGGGCGGCTAGCGATGGTGGAGAACCGGGACCGACGGATGGGGGGGGACATCGAAGAGCCGGCTGGGGTGGGTGCTGAGCGCCGAGGGGCTCGACTTAGGGGTGGTCGTCGTCGTCGCCACCGTCGTCGTCGTCGTCGTCGTCACCGCCGCCGTCGTCGTCGTCGCCGTGGTCGTCGTCGTCACCGTGGTCGTCGTCGTCACCGTGGTCGTCGTCATCGCCGTGGTCGTCGTCGTCGCCGCTCATGGCGCTGAGGTCGAGTTCACCCTGGACCACTGAGGCCCCGACTGCTGTAGCCATCAGCCCATTTCCCACGTCGTAGCGAGCGAAGCTCTCCCGCCGCAGTTCGAAGAGCCATGGGACCTCGGACGGGATCTCCACGGCCTGGCTCAACTCGAAGGCAAAGTAGTTGTTGTCGGTCAGGTGGCAGCTGACGGAGTAAAGGCTGCCATCGTAGTCGGCGCTGACCACCAGATGCATCGAGTCGATGGTGTTGCCCCCCGACCACTGGAAATCGATGCTCTCGTCCGACAATACCGGGGCGGAAGTCATCGTGAGTGTCGAAGGCGTTCCCAGGACTCCGGGGTGGAGTTGGGCCCCGAGGCCCGTTCCGCCGGTGGTCGAGATGGAAAACTGCGCGTTTCCGCTCCAGGCGAGGTAGGGAAGGCTGAGCTGGTGGACGTTGTCACTGGTGTCGAACTCTAGGGTGTAGGTGTCGTTGCTCAGCTCGAGGACGGCGCTGCCCACGTCTAGGGCGTTGTCGGGCAAGGCGTAGGAGGTCGAGTCGACCTGAGAAAAGTCGCAGGCACCGAGGTCGTCGGGCCGTGGGGGACGAATCGCGACGAGTTGTCGGTCGAAGTAGGATCCCACTGCCGAGACCTCGGCCTCGCTCAGCTGGCCGGGTGATGCGACACGGCTCAACTCTAGGTAGCCGACTACCTCGTCGACGGAGTAGGAGGTCTCACTGTCGTCGTCGTCCGACTCCGTTCTCCGGTCCGCTCCAAACGAAAAGTCGCCACCGCCGCCGTTGTCACCGCAGGCGCCCAGGGGACCGAGAGCGAGCGCAAGGAGCCCCGCCCACAACAGGACCGAGGGGGAGCGCCGCCGACTTTGCTTCCACGACCTCATCGGACTTCCTCTCACGCAGCGGGCCGGTGGGGCTAGGCCTCCCGGTCCAGGAACCAGCCCTTCATCTGCCCCTGAAAGGCCCGAACCACAACCTCTGGTTCGTCTGCAGCACTGACCGCACCGATGACGGCAACGGCCGCAGCTCCAGCCTCTAGGACCCAGGAACAGTTGGTGAGTGTCACCCCACCGAGGGCCACTACGGATACCGTAGCCGCCTCCACCGCCGCCTTCAAGCCGGTGAGGCCGACCGGGTTCATAGGAACCCGATCGTCGCCGGGGCTCCGGTGTTTGCCGCTGGCTCCAAAAATCGGGCCAAAGCCGATGTAGTCCACAGGCAGCACAGATGCACGTCGAAGCTGACTGAGGGTATGGGTAGACCAGCCGATTCTCACCTCAGGGCCCAGGAGGGCGCGAGCATCGACGGGAGAGATGTCGTCTTGTCCCAGATGGACCCCGACTCCGGGGAGCTGGGCGGCGACGTGCAGCCGATCGTTGATCAGGAGTTCGGCCCCAGCCTCCTCGACGGCGGGTAGGAGGGCTCGAGCGGTTTCCAAGACCTCGTCATCGCCCTCCCCCTTCATGCGGAGCTGCAGAATTCGTACCCCAGCGTCCAGGTAGGCGCGGGCGATCGTGAGATGGCTTCGCTGTGGGGCGATGGAGGTATCGACGATGCCGTAGAGGCCCTGGATGGGCGGGCGCGCTTTGGGGGGCAAGGCGCGCTAGCGCTTCCCGGCCTTCCGGCGGGCTTCTTTCCGGTACTCTTCGATGCTGATCCGGTGCTCGTCTAGCTTGCGCTTGATGGTATTGCGATTTACCCCAAGGAGGCTCGCCGCCTTCAGTTGGTTGCCTCCCGTTCGCTGAATGACGAGCTGCAGCAACACTCGCTCGGCCGTTCCCACCACCAACTGGTGCAGATCGGACTTCTCGCCCCTGGCGGGATCCGGGAAGGTGCGTACTACCGGCCGTAGGCGGTTGAAGAGGACCGTTTCGAAGCTCTCCTCTTGGGCGCCGGATTTGCGGCGTCCCAGGCGGCCGGCGGGGCCGAGGAGGTCCTCGACCCGGAGGATGGGGCCCTGAGCAAAGGTTGCGGCTCGGACCAAGGTGTTCTCCAGCTCGCGGACGTTGCCAGGCCAGGTGTATTGGCAGAGCCAGTCGATCGCCTCGGGGCTCAGGCTCCGATGCTCGGTGCCGCCTCCGATGGCGTGCCGTGCCAGGAGCCAGTCGGCCAGAGGCGGAATGTCCTCGATGCGTTCCCGGAGTGGCGGGAGATCGATGGTCAGGACGTTGAGTCGGTAGAAGAGGTCGCCCCGGAAGTTGCCCGCCCGAACCTCTTCGCCCAAATCCCGGTTGGTGGCGGCCACGATGCGGACGTCGACCTGAGTCTCCTTGTGTGAGCCCAGAGGATAGAAGGCCTTGGACTCCAAGACCCGCAGCAGCTTGGCCTGCAGGCGCGGAGGCATCTCGCCGATTTCGTCGAGGAAGAGGGTGCCGCCGTCGGCGAGATGGAACTTGCCGGGCTTGTCGGAGTTCGCCCCGGTAAAGGCTCCCTTTGCGTGGCCAAAGAGATCGGCTTCAAGAAGATCGGCTGGGATGGCGGCGGCGTTTACGGCCACAAAGGGGCCATCGACAAGGGCGCTCTCGTTGTGGAGGATGCGCGCCACGAGCTCTTTGCCCGTGCCACTCTCGCCCGAAATCAGGACGGAGTACGGGCTGATTGCCGCCTTCCCAATGGACTTGAAGACCCGCTGCATCGCGGAACTGCGCCCGTAGAGAGTGCGCGCATCGGGTGACTCCTCCGGTCCGTCGATCAGCCCGCGCGGCGGGTTGGGGATCTGCTGCCGATCCTTGACCGCTCGGAGGACGAGATCCTCGAACAGATCGATGTCGAAGGGTTTGCAGAGGTACTCGTAGGCTCCGCCCTTCATCGCATCGATGGCGTTGGACATCGTGTTCTGGGCCGTAATCACGATCACGTGAGGCGGATCACTCATCTCCCGGACCTGGCTCAAGAGCTCGAGTCCCGTCAACGACGGCATCTTGATGTCGACAACGGCGACGTCGTAGTGGTCGTTCTGGAGGTGCGACAGG
>CAZQTQ010000054.1:8641-15873 GCA_964596025.1 uncultured Rickettsiales bacterium | reverse complement strand
GCCCTTAGTGGAGATCCTCGGAATGTCGTCCATCGGACGAAACGAACCCTGCCCCTGCGGGAGCGGAAAGAAGTACAAACAGTGCTGCCTTGGTACTGCAGAGGCGGCGGCGGTCGAGGTCCAGAGCAAGGTCGTACCGGCGGTGCTTCTGGTCTTGGTCCTGGCGGCTGGCATCGCCGTCGGAGTGGTGCGGAACGTCGGCGACGGGGTGGTAGTCGCGATAGCTGGCCTGCTCATGGCGGGTGGCTACCTCCTGTTCCGGAATCCCCCGCCCTCCAATCCACACTCCGGGAGTCCCGGCGGTATCGACTTCGGCCGCTAGTTGGGGTTGCAGGGGCCCTCGCAGAAGCTCTGGATCTGGCCGTCGGGCTGGAAGAAGGCGTTGATCTGCTGGCGGGCCGCCTCCACGTAGCGCTGGGTCGAGTGGGAGCCGCTGTCGTCTGAGGGGGCGATGTTTCCGGGCGGAATTGTGGGCACGCCGGTGTCGTAGACGACGTAGGCCGAGTCGGTCGGACCGTCCGCTGTCTCCAGCCCGTACAGCTGCTCCAGCGGTTCGTTCAGTAGGGGGAGTCCGATGGTCCGGGCCCCCATGTCGGAGGCCAGGTTGGGCACCTGGCAGTCGTTGAGCGCTGTCTGGTAGAGCAGCTTCTTGGCTGCGGTGCCCTCGACCGGGTCCTTGGTTAGGTGCGCCAGCCAGGGTCCCGGCTCTGCGTAATCCCACATGGATGACGCGAGGTTCATGAGCAGCTCCCGGTCGATCCGGTCGTAGTAGAAGGCCTTGAGGATGATCTCGTAGGTTTCAAAGTCGAGCGAACGTCCCGTCATGATGGGGTAGTTCATGGCGCCTACGAGCAGAGCACCACGCTCGAACTCGGTACTTAGAGCCAAGAGGGTCCCGCCGTAGATGCCGCCCTGGGAAATCCCCAGGAAGTAGGGTGCTCCGTCCGCGATTGCTGGACCTACGCCGTCGACCTGCAGCTCGGGCAGGTCCCCGCAGGCTCCGGTCAGCGCCCGGGTCATTACCAACTGGTTGATCATCCCCTGCATGACCCGTTGGGGGACGGTGTAGAAGTTGCTTAGGTCGCCCAGCGCTCGAGCCACGTTGACCGTGTCTCGATCGGACATGCCCTGCCAGTCGGTGGCGGCGGTGACAAAGTGGTGCTCGTTGGCAAAGCCCCGCAGGAAGCCACCCGTACCCTCGCCAGAGGCGCTGCCCATCAGGCCGTGGCCGAAGACCAGGAGTCGGGCGGGACCCGCACCTTCGGCGGCAAGGCTGCGTGGCAAGAGGACATAAAACGGGACGTCGATCCAACCCTGGAACGAGGGGTTTCCGTCGGCATCGCGGACCAGCGAGGCTCCAGGCTCGTCCTGGTCCATGTACAGAGGAACTTGGACGTTGAGCTTGATCCGGGCGAGCAGATTGTCGGGGCTGGCGTCGTCTCGGAACTCCTCGACCGTACACTCGCCGCCCCCCACCGGCACTCGGCTCAGCGCGTCGTTACGCATGAGGATCAGATCGTTGCGCAGGTTGCTTCCGGATGCGGTGTGGAAGGTCCAGGCCTGACTCAAGGACGCACGCTCGACCCCTGCTGCCTCCAGCCCAGAGAAGAGGGCTTCGTAGGCGGGGCGGGCCGCCTCGACGGTTGCGTCGGTGGTCGGTACACCGTCGCGCAGGGCGGCGAAGACTGGCGTCGCTTCTCCCGCGGTCCCGTCGCTCAGGACGATGTTGCGTAGGGCGACCCCGTAGCTCCGATTCTCGGTCAGAGCGGCGGCGGGCCGGAGGTAGAAGAGGGTGGGGAAGTAGCTGTAGCCCTCGACGTTGTCGTCGGCGCGGAGGTCGTTCTCGGCAAAGTGGGCGATGTGCTCGCCCGTGCTCAGGTCGACAATCACCGTCGGGCTGTCGTTGGCGAGCGAATGATCCCAATTGCCCTCGGTGGCTAGGCCCGTGCTTGCCTCGACGTCTACGGGCGTGTGAAAGGAGGTCAAGATGCTCGACGTCGGCGAGAACCCGTCTCGGTGGCGGTAGGGCTCGACGTCGAAGGGGTCGTCGTCTTTGTTCTTGGGGATCGCCTCTTCGGGGTAGGCCAAGCGCTTGCCGGATTCTGTGGTCGAGTCGTCTTCGAGCCAGCGGTTCGACGGCCAAGGCAGCAGGCAGTGGATGTCGTTGGTCCACTCGCACTCAGCGCTGATCGACACATCGATGGGCTCGACCTCGGCCTCGCAGGCCACGCCGAGGGCCACAAGGGGGAGGAGCAGGGCCAGTGAGCCGCGCAGCCGAGGAAAGGGCGAGTGGTGCATGGGAGTCTCCGGAACCTCGGGAGGCTACACGACCCTCTTGACGGTGCAAGCGCCGTCTTGCTCTCGGCACTCGGCTACACTCGGTCGCTCGGGGCCCCTACGGTCGGGTTGAACGAAGGCCCCTGGAGGGATGATGATCCGCGCAAACCGCTCCTTTTGCATCGGCTGCGTCTTGGCGGGCGCCGCTGCGCTGGCCCTCTCGCTCCCCCTGCGGGCGGAAGAGCCGAAGTCCATCACGCTCAAGGCCAACTACGCAGTTGGCCAGAAATACACCCTCGTCCGAGATGATTCCATGAAGGGCCAGTTGACGATCACGATGGAGGGCGAGGTCGAGAAGGTGCCGATGTTCAATCACGAGCAGCACGAGATCGAAGTCGAGGTGACAGCGGTTGAGGAGGGCTACATTCGTGGAGAGACAGTGGGCATCAAGAAGCTGGTGCGGCGCGGCACCGAGCCGGGCATGGAGGAGCCCATGGTGCTGCTCGACGCCAGGTCCGGCACGGTGACGGTCCAGCGGGATGCGCGGGGCGTCGTCACCACGAGCAAGGCGGGCGAGGGCCTTGCCGAGGACGTGGCTGCGGCGGTAATCCAGATGGGGGTCTGTCGTCCCGACGAGCTTCAGGTGCCCAGCCCGGTCGCAGTCGGTGCCTCGTGGCCGCTGAAGTCTGCCACCTTCATGGGGAACGAAGGCACGATCTCCGGCGAGGCGAAGCTGATTCGCATCGAGGGCGAGGGCGAAGCGCGCCAAGCCGTCATCGAGGTGAGTACCGGAATCGGTGAGGCGAAGCGCAACGAGGAGGCGGACATGAGCGCCATGCTGCAGGGTACGGTGGTCTTCGACATCGCCACCGGCCGCTGCTTGTCGGTCACCCTCGCCGGTCCCATGGAGATGAAAGCGAGCCCCATGGGCATCGACATGCAGGGCAAAGGCGACCTGTCGGTTTCGTCCCGATGGGACTGGAACTGAGGACTTCCTGCGTCTAGGACGTTGCCTTAGTCCTCTGCGTACGAGGGATGATGTACCAACCGACTGCACAGCCAGCAAGAATCATCAAAGAGATGCCCTGGCCGTTTGTAATCACCTCACCCCATAGGCCTTCTAAGAAGTAACCACGGGTCAAATCGGCCCGGAATGTCTCATTGATTGTGCGCAGAATTGGGTAGAGCGTAAAAAAGGTCAGAAAGAGTTGGCCTTGGAACTTCCGCCGGGGCCGCATCCACACCAAGAGGCCGCAGAGCATAAGGCAGTAAAGGCTGTCGTAGATCTGGGTGGGGTGCAGGGCTAGGTGTTGGGGGGCGCGGCTCAGGGGTTCGGTGAAGGTGATGGCCCAGGCGACGTCCGCTTCCTTGCCGTAGCAGCAGCCCGCAGCTAGGCAGCCCATTCGACCGATGGCCTGGCCGAGGGCCAGCATGGGCACGCAGAGGTCGAGCAGCTTGAGCGGCGGGATCTTGCGCCTTCGGACGTACAACATCAGCAGCAGGACGACGAGAATCACACCGCCATACAGGACCTGGCCTCCCTGCCGAATGTTGACGATCTGAAGCAGGTTGCCTTGGAAGTCGCTCCAGTTGGCGCGTACGTACTCCAGGCGCGCCCCACCGATGCCCCCGAGGAAGCAAATCAGCGCCAGATCCATGCCGAAATCTTCGGGCATGCCCTCCTCTTTGCCCCAGCGCTGTGTCATGTAGACCGGCGCGAGGATGGCCAGGGCGAGGGCCAGCCCGTAGGTGTGAATCTGGAAGCCGCCCGGCAGCGTGATGAGGATGGGGTGCATGGCCGGGGGAGGGTAGGACCAACGGCCCTCTTCCACAAGGGGTGGATCCCCGAGCCGGTCCGTGCTTTCCTTGCGCCGCCCACCGGGTCTCGCTCGACCGCGCTGGGACGAGCAACCCCTCGGACGGATCGTGCAGCCCTACCTCGATCTTCTTGACCGCATCCTCCGCGAAGGCAAGCCGCGCGAGGACCGCACCGGCACCGGGACGCTTGGCGTCTTTGGTCACCAGATGCGCTTCTCGATGGAGGAGGGATTTCCCCTTCTCACCACCAAGAAGCTGCACCTCAAGTCCATCATCCACGAGCTCTTGTGGTTTCTGGAGGGCGAGACGCGGGTGGAGCCGCTGCAAGAGCGAGGTGTTCGGATCTGGAACGAGTGGGCCACGGGCGAGGAGTGTGCCCGCTTTGGGCGGGAGGCCGGGGACCTCGGCCCAATCTATGGCCACCAGTGGCGCAACTTCGGGGCCACGGTACTGGCCGACGGAAGCTACGGAACCGACGGGGTCGACCAGATTCAGAAAGTCCTCGACTCCATTCGGAGTAACCCCTTCAGCCGACGCCACATCGTCTCGGGCTGGAACCCCAAAGAGGCCGAACAGGTCACCTTGCCGCCTTGCCACACCCTGTTTCAGTTCTACGTTCAGGACGGTCGGCTTAGCTGCCAGCTCTACCAGCGTAGCGGCGACGTCTTCTTGGGCGTGCCCTTCAACATCGCGAGCTACGCCTTGCTCACGATGATGGTGGCCCAGGTCTGTGGCCTCTCCCCGGGTGACTTTGTCCACACGCTCGGGGACGCGCACCTCTACTCCAACCACCTCGATCAGGCTCGTCTGCAGCTCAGCCGCGACCCGCGGAAACCGCCGCAAATGAGTCTCAACCCCGAGGTCCGTGATCTCTTCGCCTTCCGCTTCGAGGATATTCGGCTCGATGGCTACGATCCTCACCCCCACATCAAGGCCGCGGTCGCGGTCTAGTTTGAGGAAGCGCTACGGATGCTGAGGCCCTTGGCGCTGGTGGTGGCCATGAGTCGGAACCGAGTCATCGGGGTGGACGGAGGCCTGCCTTGGCACATCCCCGAAGACCTGAAGCACTTCCGCCGGGTGACCTTGGGCCACGCCATCGTCATGGGCCGCAAGACCTGGGACTCGATCGGCCGGCCCCTGCCGAAGCGCCGCAACCTCGTGGTGACCCGCCAGGAGGACCTGGCACTCGGAGGAGCTGAGGTCTTCCACAGTCTGGAGGCTGCGATTGAGGCGGCGCGCCGGGACGACGAGGAGCCGCGCATCGTGGGTGGCGCAACCCTCTACGAGCAAGCTCTGCCCAAGGCGACTCGGCTGCTCATCACCGAGGTGGACCGCGTGGTGGAGGGCGACGTCCTCTTTCCTGCCTTGGACCCCGAGCACTGGGTGGAAGTGGAGCGCAGGCGGGGCGAACACCCAGAGCTTCTCTTCCGTACCTTGGAGCGGCGGCTTGGAGAGGAAGGCTGAGGCGACTTCGGACCTTTTGTGGGAGTTGACAGCAGACGCCGCGGATTACTACCGTTTCGGCCCAGGCTCAGGAGAATCTTGTTCATGCGCACCTTGTTCTTCACGATCTTCTTCTTCGTTGCTGTACTGGCTCTCGCTTGCGATACCAGCGGGGACGATTTCCCCACGACCCTCGGTGAGTGCCCCAGTGATACGACTGTCACTTGGAGCACGGTCGAGCCCCTCTTTGCGTCCAACTGCAATCGGTGCCATGCCTCGAGCCTCACCGGAACCGCCCGCGCCTACGCCCCGGTAGGGGTCGACTACGACACCGAAGACTTGGCTGCAATCAACGCCGATGACAGCTGGGATCGGATTGCCAAAGGGGTAAACGACGAGAGTGGCGGGATGCCCAACGACGACCCCATCAGCAGTCAGGCCGATGCGTTGCTCATCCGTGAGTGGCTTAGCTGCCAGTCGTCGTCGTAGAGGCCGGCGCGAGCGCCGAAGGATCGGGATGTGGGGGGGACGCCGGTGAAGAGACTGAGGCCCAGGGGGACGGCCAGGTGCTTTCTTTCAGCTGCGCTGACGCTGGTTCTTGGCGCGCTGGTCCCGAGCGCGTCCGCCGCCGAGGAGGTTCCAGTCGAGGCGGATCGCCCCGTCCTTGTTGAGCTCAGGGCCGGATGGTCATTCTTTGACGCGGGCAACCTGAAGAAGGCGGAGGAGCAGTTCACCAAGGCCTACAAGGTCGAGGGGGGCCCGCACTCCGCGCAGGTGTACTACGCGCTCTCAGCGGTGTGGTGGCAGCGCGAGAACGCGCGGGCCGCCTACGAGTGGTTGCGGGAGGCGAGCAAGACGCGGGATCGGGCGTGGGACTGGCGAGGAGGCAGGGAGATGGAGTGGGACCGGCGCATCGCCGGCCGCATCCGCTACATCGAGCGCAACTTCTCGGTCGCCAAGCTGCGGCCACCGGGTATGGGCAAACCCCTGCCCCCCTTGGCCGATCCGCCGCCGCGCGATCCCCTACTCCGTCGATTCGCGGATGCGGTCGGGACCCACGTGGCTGAAGGAGCGGCGGTCGATGCCGGGATCCAGTACCTCTTCCTTCCCAACGGGAGCTACTGGGTTGGGCAGGACTTGCTGGAACTGAACTCGGGCGAGATGGAGGCACACAAGGCCCAAACCTGGGACCTGCTCCCCGACCGCGGGCGAAACCGGAAGCTCTATGACGATCGGAAGCGGGCCATTGCTGAGGGCAAGTCGCGTGCGTTGGCTCTCCAGGCGGCGGTGCGGGCCGAGGCGAACACGGTGGCTGAGGTCGCCACAGGAACCGAGGCGGGCCAGACCGCCGGTTCTGCGGGATCGCGGAGGTCCAGGGACAACAAACGAGGTTCGGGGGGTTCGGCTGCAGCCGCGGAGAAGGGCCGTCCGGTCAAGTCGGCGGGCTCTCCTCCATCGGCGGCCACCTCGTCTTCTTCTGAGTCTCCTAGCCCTTCGTCTTCGTCAACGTCGACCGCGGCCGCTCCTGCTGCGCTCCCAGCCTCGGCGGCGACGGAGGCGCCCGGCATGCTCCAGAAGCCGGTCGCCTACCGCGTCATCACCTCGGATATGGTCCAGGAAGTCTCTGGCGAGCTGAGTACCCGGTGGAAAATGGGAAGCTTCCACATCCGGTACGTCGTGGCTTGTGCTTCGAG
>CAZQTQ010000054.1:0-8631 GCA_964596025.1 uncultured Rickettsiales bacterium | reverse complement strand
AGGGAGGCCTTCCATGCCATTGAGTTCCCCGATCTCGGGATCTCGGTCACGGTGGACAAGGGCGGGGAGCTCAAGATTCGGGCGGCGGAGCGCCTGAACGTGCGACTTCGGTCGGACTGGCTCATCTCCGATGCGGGCCAAGTCAACCAGGTCGAGATGTGGTTTGACGGGGTTCGTCTCCAGATTGCGGTCAACGGGGTGGAGTACGGGCCTCTCTTGGCCCGGAGAGAGGCACCCCTGTCCCAGGTCGGGATGTGGCGAATCCTCACCAGCGAGGAGGACCTTCGCATCACGCACTTCTGGGTCGAGCCTTGGGCCAGCGGCGTGATGCCGTAGTGGCGTAGCTTGCGAGCGGCTTGATGCCGTAGTGCTCTCGATTGCGCGGGCGCCACCCGCCTCGGGCTCGTCCTGCGAACTGGGCTCTGATCGTTTGGGGAGATCCCAGGCGATTTCTCACGCGGTATCCTCTTAGATCCGTGTCTACGCCGGCCTACACCAACGATCGTGCAACCTACGAGGCCCTCTTGTACGGACTGCATCGCTCCTGCCGATCTGGGGTCCTCGAGGTCAAGAGCGGGCGAAGCTGGCGGCGAATCACCTTGGTTGGCGGCCAGCCAGTGTCCTACGAGAGCGAATCGGCCGACGATCAGCTGGAGAAGACCCTCGTTAGGTCCGGCTTGGTGCCGGCCAAGCAGATGCAGTGGCTGCGCAAGAAGCTGAGCGACGGCGAGGAAATTGCCGATGCCCTGATCTTGAGCGGAGTGATCGATTTAGACGACCTCGACGCCCACCGAGCGCAGGTAATCGAGCGTGGGGTGGGCTCGCCCCTGGCGTGGGAGCGGGGCAGTTGGACCTTCGAGGGTCACGAGGATCTCCCCGCGGACCGGGTGGATCCCGCCCTCTTGCCGGCAGTTGTGGCGATGCGTGGTTTGTGGAACGGGGTTCGCCTCCACGTCCACATGAACGATGCGATCGGAATCGTCACCGACACCTCTGCTGGCGCGGTGCTGCCGGGCGAGAAGTTGATTCCGCTGCTGCACCAGATGGAGCTCCAGGACCCGTTGGACCAGATTGGTGAGGTCCTAGGGAAGGGAGCGGACATCGAGGAGTTGTTCCGCCAGATCCCGGATCGTTCGGGGCACCTCGTCCAGTTGGTCTGGTTCCTCGAGACCGCCGGTGCGGTGCAGCGGGCGGAGCGCAATCAGACCCCCATGCTGCAGGCTTTGGCTTCGGGGCGTGGCTTTGAAGAGCTCGTTCCCCAAGCCAAGGGACGTGCTGAGCGGGCAGCTGCTAAGCCGCGGGGGGGCCGGGCGGCAGCACAAGGGGCGGCGGCAGCGGTGCAGCCGGCCGCTGGTCGCAAGGTGGCGGCCTCCCAACGAGGTTCCAAGGCGGCGAAGGCTGAGGCCGGGGGACCGCCTCCTGGCAAACTCGCAGAGTTGGTGCGAACTGCCCACAAGCACCGCATGGGTGGAGACTTCTATGGGTTCTTGGGAGTTGAGGCTACCGCCAAGGACAGCGAGGTCAATGAGGCCTATGAGCGCTTGACTGGTCTGTGGTCGCGGGCAGCGGGGACGCCGGGCCTGGAGGCCGACGCCAAGAAGATGGTTTCTGAGTTGCTGGCTGCCGCGAAGCTGGTCTGCGGGACTTTGGGACACCGGGCGAAGCGAGCCGAGTACGACAAGAACCGCGAGGCGGGCAAAGCGCCGAGTTTGGCCGGCAGAGTTGAGGGCAGTGGTGCTGGGGGCCGCAGCCGGGGGGGGGCGACGCAGGCCCAGAAGGACCTCCTCAAGGCTCACGCTTTGGTTCAACGGGGAGAGTTCTCGCGCGCCCTGCCCCAGCTTCAGAAGCTCCGGCTCGACGATCCCTCCAACGCATCGCTCTTGGCCGACTTGGGCTGGTGCATGTGGCGGCTCCGAGAGGGCTCGGACCTCGACGATGACGGTCCCGAGGAGTACCTTCTGCTCGCCCACACCTTTGACGGGAAGAGCGCCCAGACCTTGGAGTACCTCTGCCGGGTAGCCCAGGAGAAGGGGAATGGCGAGGAGATCGCGCGGTGGGCGACCCGGCTGAAGGCCGTCGCTCCCTCAAACAGCTTCGCAGAGGCCGCATTGGCTGCTGTCGAAGACGGCGGCGACGGCGGCGGGCGGCGGGGCCGGCTCTGGGGAAAGGGGCGCTAAGTGACGGCGTTCTCCGCCCTCGTTGTTGACGAGAACCCGAAGGCAGCCAAGGCTCTCAAGGCCCTTCTGGATGCCCACGGAGGGACTACCAAGCGCGTCGCTTCGCCGGCACAAGCCCTGAAGCAAGTCGCTTCGGAGACGCCGAGGCTCATTGCGATCGATGCGGACCTGGAAGGGAGCTTGGTCCTCTGCACCACTCTGAAGCAAGACCCTAGCCTGAAGGACGTCGCTGTCGTGCTTTGGTCGACAAGGCCGGCTTCCCCGACCCTGATCAAACATCTTTTCTCCCCGTACAGAGCGGACCTCTACGCGCGCAAGCCGGCTGGCGCCTTCCTTGAGCTGCATTTGGAGGATCTTCTCGAGGGGCAGAGTTCAGCAACCAGTCCTGCGGTCGCGGGGGCGAAGGCGGAAGGGGCCGCGGAGGATTCGGCCGAGCAGGCGGCTGAGCTGCAGGCGCTGCGGTCCAAACTGGCCGAGTTGACCGCGGAACTAGAGCGCAGCGAGGTGGCGCGGCGGGAGGTCGAGGGACGCCTGGAGGAGTCGACGGCCCGCGAACAGGCTGTAGATCAGCGTCTGGAAGAGGCCCGTGAGCAGCTGGAGACCAGCGATCGGCGGTCCAAGGACTCGGCATCGGCGGAAGTCGAGAAGCTCCGGCGGGAGCTGAAGTCGAAGCTGGAGGCGGCGCGTGGAGCTGCTGCGGAGGCAGCGGAGGGTCGGAAGGTCGTCGAGGACGAACTCAAGGCTCTTCGCGGGGAGTTGGATGGCCGCGCCGCCGAGCTTCAAGACGCGCTGGCGGAGGTCGAGGAGACCCGCTCTCAGGGGGTCAAGGCGGCCGAGCGGGTTAGTGCCCTCGAGTCGTCGTTGGCCGCGGCCCGGGCGGAGGCCGCGGGTGCCACCGACGAGCTGGCTGCGGTCCGGACGGAGGCCAAGGATGCCACCGACGAGCTGGCCGCGGCCCGGGCGGAGGCGGCGAGTGCCAACGAAGAGATGGATGCCGCCCAGACGACGCTTGAGAAGGCGCAGGCTGATCTCGAGACGGCACAGACGGCTCTCGAGGCGACGCGGACGGAACTCGAGACGACCCAGGCCGAGGGAGCGAAGGCATCGGAGGAACTCGAGACGACCCAGGCCGAGCGGGCGAAGGCATCGGAGGCGCTCGAGACGGCGCAGGCCGAGCGGGCGAAGGCATCGGAGGCGCTCGAGACGGCGCAGGCCGAGTTGGCGAAGGCATCGGATGCGCTCGAGACGGCGCAGTCGGAGGCCGCCGGGGCGGCAGCGGAGCTGGAGGAGGCGGCAGCGAAGCTGGCTGCTTCGGTCGCGCGAGGCCAGGAACTGGAAGAGCAGCTCGCGGGTGCTGCGGAGCAGGGCCGTCAGGCCGAAGCGCGGGCAGAGAGCGAAGCAGAGCGCACCACAGCGGCTCAGCAGGAGTTGGAGGTCGCCGAGTCTCGAGTCCTCGAGCTCCAGGAGCGAGTGGAGGCGGGCCAGCGTAGCCAGGCGGAAGCACAAGCCGAACACCAGCGTCTCGAAGAACAACTGCAGGGCAGCATCCAGCGTGCTGAGGACCACCAGCGCGCCCTTGAGGAGGCCCGGCAGGATCTTGAGCGGCTCCAGGGGCAGCTCGGCGAATCCCACCTGCAGCTTGAGGAGGCGCAAGGGCAGGCTGCCGAGCAGCGCCGGATCGCGGATTCGATCCGGGCGGAATCGGAATCAGTCCGTTCCGAGGCGGAATCGGCCCGTTCCGAGGCGGAAATGGCCCGATCCGAGGCGGAATCGGCCCGAGTCGAGACGGAATCGGCCCGTTCCGAGGCGGAGACGTCCCGCTCTGAGGCGGAGACGGCCCATTCCGAGGCGGAAATGGCCCGTTCCGAGGCGGACACGGCTCGTGCCGAGGCGGACACGGCTCGTTCCGAGGCGGAGTTGGCCAAGGCGGCGGCGGAGTTGGCCCGGACTGAGTTGCAGGAGTCCCGTATCGAGACGGACTCGGCTCGGACTGAGTTGCAGGAGTCCCGTGCCGCGGTGGACTCGGCCCGTGTGGAGGCGGACTCGGCCCGTGTGGAGGCGGACTCGGCCCGTGTGCGGGCGGAAAGCGCCGAATCTGCGACGGAAACGGCCCGTTTGGAGGCGGACTCGGCTCGTGTTCGGGCGGAAAGCGCCGAATCCGCGGTGGAGTTGGCCCAGAGGGAGGCAGAAGAGGCAAGAGCCGGAACCGAGTCGGCCCGTGCTGATGCCGCAGCTGCGCACGAAGCGGCCGAGAGCGCGGGGACCCAGCTCGGTGAATCGCAGCAGAGGGCACAGGAACTGACGTTGCGCCTTGAGCAGACCGAAGTAGGCCTCGCCGAAGCTCAACAGCAGGCCCAAGCCCACCGGTCGCAGCTTGAGGAGGCTCAGACGTCGGCCGCGCAGCTTCGTCATGGCCTCGAGTCGGCGCAACATGAAGCGAACACGGCCCAGGAGCAGAACGTCGAACTCCGCCAGGCTCTGGAGGCGAGCCGCGGAGTGGTTGAGACGGCTCGTGAGGTGGAAGAAGAGCTCCGGCTGCAGCTCGAAGGCAGTCAGACTGCGGTCGCCCGAGTCCAGGAGGAGGCGCACACGCTTCGGCAGGGGCTGGAGGCTGCCGCAACTGAGGTGGGGTCTGTCCGGGAGGATTTGGAGTCGGCTCAGAGCGAGGCGGCCTCGGCTCAGGAGGAGCTGCGGCAGGCGCAGGGGGCGGAGGCCGCAGCCCGGGAGGCGGCTGGGGCTGCCGAGCGGAGGATCGAGGAGCAGCGTGTCCACTGGGAGGAGGAGCTGGTGGCTGCGCGTCAGGAGGCTGAGGCCCTCGCCCACGCGGTCGAGTCTGCGCGGAGTGAGGCGGAGGCTGGCCGTCAGGAGCTTGCTGCTGGAAAGCAAGCGACCGAGGATCTTCGAGCCGAGTTCCACGCGGTGCGGGAGGGGTCGGAGCAAACTCAGTCGCAGTTGCGGGCGGTCCAAGCGCAGCTGGAAGCGGTCCAAGCGCAGTTGGAGGCGGCACAGACTGAGGCGGGCTCAGCGCGGACTCAGCTCGAAGAGCTGTCGGTGCAGCTTGAGTCTTCGCAGGCAGACGCTGAGGTCTATCGGGTCCGGGCGGAGTCGGAACAGGCCGAAGCGAGCGCGGGACGCGAGGCGGCCCGTGTCGCTGCCGCCCGTCTAGAGGTTGTCCAGTCCGAGATGTCAGTCCTCACCCAGGACTTGGAGGGCGTCCGACTCGAGAAGGATCAGGCCCAAGAACAGCTCGGGCAGACCCGTGCCCAGCTGTTGGCAACTCAGGAAGCGCTGGCCGACGGGCAGAAGCAGTCCGAAGCGGCCCGAGTTGCTGAGGAGGATGCCCGCAGCGCGGCACAGTCTGCGTCCGAGCTAGGCCGAAAGCAGGCGGACGCCTTGCAGGAAGAGCGGGACTCGGCTCGGGCCGCCGCCGAGGATGCGGCTCAGCAGCAACAGGCGCTGGAGGGGGAGTTGGCCGAACTGCGGTCGACGCTTGCGGCCCTCGCAGAGGCCAAGGAGGCGGCGGAAGCGGCCTTCAGCGAGGCCCGGGGTGCGGGCCAAGCCCAGGTCGAGCAGGCGCGGGCGGCGGCAGCCGAAGAATTGGTCCAGGCCCGTGACGCGGCAGCGACCGAGACGGAGAAGGCGCGGCAGGTGGCGGCGGCGGAGGTCGAACGGATCCAGCGGGAAGCAGAAGCGAAGCTCGAGGAGGCCCGGCAAGAGTGGGCCGTTACCGCATCGGGTGCACAAGGCGCGGCAACTGCTCTTCAGAGCGATCTGGCCGAAGCGCAGGCTGTGGCCTCGGAGCTTCGGAGCCAACTGGCTGCAGCCCAGTCTCGCCAGCAGGAAGTGGAGCAGGAGCGTGATTCTGCGGTTCAGGCCGCTGCCGCTCGAGCCCAGGAGCTGGAGTCTGCCGCCGTTGCTGCCGAGCAGGTCGCTTCAGCTGCTGCAGAACAGGCTGGGGCGGAGGTCCAACGGATCCAGCGGGAGGCCGAAGCCAAGCTCGAGGAGGCCCGGCAAGCATGGGCCGACTCCGCATCGGGTGCAGAGGGCGCGGCGGCCGCTCTTCAGAGCGATCTGGCCGAGGCGCAGGCTGTGGCCTCGGACCTTCGGAGCCAACTGGGTGCAGCCCAGTCCCGCCAGCAGGAAGTGGAGCAGGAGCGTGATTCTGCGGTTCAGGCCGCTGCTGCTCTAGCCAAGGAACTGGAGTCCACTGCTGCCGCTGCCGAACAGTCCGCTTCAGCTGCCGCCGAACGGGCCGGAGCAAGTGCGGCGAGCGCCGCCCAGCAGTCGGCAGAGGATGCCCGCAAGGCCTTCGAGGCAGAGCTTGCCCAGAATATCGCGCAGGCCGAGACCCAACATCAGGCCGAACTCGCCCGAAATGCCGGGGAGCATGAGGAGGCGTTGGGCGCGCTGCGGAATCAGCTTGCGGACGTTCGAGAGGTCGAGGCCACCATTCGGTCGGAGATGGAGATCAGCAAGGTCGAGTTGGACTCGATGCGCGCACGGTTGTCTTCGGCCCAAGTGCAGGCCCAAGCCGCGGCTTCGCAACGAGGCGATGCAGGAGCCGATGCGAGTCGCTTGCGCGACGAGCTGGCGGAGCAGTCAGCCCGACTCTCGGCTGCCGAGGTTGCTGGCGGCACCAAGGACAAGGCTATTGAGGGCCTGGAGGGCGAACTCGCGAGCATGCGGCGCGAATTGACGCGGGTGCAGGCCCAGTTCAGGGCGGCGGCCAAGGTAGCCGCCGAGGCCGCTGAGGCCAGTGAGGCAGCGGTTGCGGCTCAGGTCGCCAGTCAATCCATTCCCACAAGTGCTGCTGGGGCTGCCCCGGCTGCTGGGCCCGACCTAGGCGAACTGCGCGGCCAAGTTGAGAACTTGCGTTCGGTGGTTGGAGAGCTGGAGGGACACCTCACCACCGGCCAGACGAAGTGGACCGAAACCGAAGGAGGAGTGGGTCGGGCTGTGTCTTCGCTGCTCGGCCTCGCCCAAAAACAGCCCCAGCTTCAGGACACAATTTTCCCCGTTTTGGAAGAATTGCAGGCGATGTTGGAGACTGGGAAAGCCCTCCTCGCCGAGAGCCGGCGCTATGTTGCTGAAGAACAGACGGCCTTGGATGAACTCTCCCGACGGGTGGGGGACTGATCCTGCCTGCCTCGATCCCGTAGAATTCGGCCATGGCTGAAGGCTCTCGCCTGACTCGCCAAGGACGCTACTTGGCGGTGATCACTGGCATCGCTCGCTCGGGGAAGACCGGGTGTCTGCGTGTGTCTGGTGAGGGGGCCCAGCGCCTTGGTCTGGTTGTAGACGGCCAACTGCTGCTCTGGGTCGACGTTCCCGAGGGATTCGAGGCGAGCGCTGGACCGCCCCCCAAAGGAAGCGGGCTGTCCGGTACCGCAGGCGAGACCCTCTGGGCTTTGATTTCCGCCCAGGAGCTGGCTGAGGATCCCGCTCCCGCTGTCCAGGCCCGCTCCGGCGGTCTCGAGGAATTCCTGTCGCGCCAGTGCGATCAAGGCATTGCCCAACCTCTGGCATGGTCGGACATCGAGTGTCACTTCGAGGCCCTGCCTCAGCTCCCCCGCCAGCGCTGGGACCCAGGGCTTGCCTCGGGCGGAAGCCTCCTTCGGGGCCTCTGGGCCGGCGCGCGCCAGAGCCTAGCCATGGACCAACTCCTGAGTGTCGTTGTGGATCCTTCGGCGGGGAAAGTGGAGGCTGCTGCCGATTTGGAGGATCTGCTTGCCGCCTTCGAAGTGGGCAGCCCCCTTGACCAGCTCGGACCCGCATTGAAGAAGGCCAAGGAGGTTGAGGAGCTACTCAGCGATATCCCGGATCGATCGGGCCACCTGGTTGCGCTCTTGTGGGTCCTCGAGCTGGTTGGTGCAATTTCCCGTTCGGGTCGGACCCTGGACGCGGAGGCCAAGAAGTTGGCTGCGGTCGAAGGGGGCCGGAAGCCAACGAAAGCGCCGAAGGGGAAACCAAAGCCTCAAGCTGCGCCCAAGGTCGGAAGCAAGGCAGGCCCTGCCTCCACGGCCGGGCCTTCGGAAGCGGCTTCGGCCACAAAGAAGCCTGCGGGGCCCCCAACCCGGGGTATGCCGGCCGGCAGTTCAGGCCCCTCGGCCCCCGCCGACAAAGTGGAGGAGCTCCTGCGGACGGTCCACCTGCACCGGATGGGCAAGGACTACTTTGAGTTTCTTGATCTCACCCCCTCGGCGACGCCCAGCCAGGTTCTGTCGGCGTGCCAGCGGCTCTGCGCCCAGTGGGAGAAGGCTCTTGCAACTCCGGGACTCTCGGAAGAAGGAAAGGCCCAGGCACGGGAACTCCTTCATGTAGCGGGGCTTGTTGAATCGACGCTGAGTGACGCATCGAGTCGACGAGAGTATGTCGGCCAGCTCCGTGGGGGAACTCACCTCCGAACCGGTGAGGCTCCGAGCCCCTCGGCCGATGCCGACTTGGTCGAGCCGAC
>CAZQTQ010000053.1:6023-16056 GCA_964596025.1 uncultured Rickettsiales bacterium | reverse complement strand
TGTTCGGCATCGCCGGGGTCATTGCGGCCGGGTGGGCCTCGGACACTTGGGCCGGGGGCCGCCGCACCGGCGTCAGCCTCGTGCTCTTGCTGGGCATGGTCGTCGCCTGCGGGCTGCTTGCCACGATCGGTGTCCAGTCCGTCTTCCTCTTTGGGATCTGCCTGGCCTTGGTCGGCTTCACCCTCTACGGACCCGATGCCCTCATGACGGGAGCCGGCGCTCAGGACATCGGCAACCGCAACGGCGCCACCCTGGCCGCGGGCATCATCAACGGCATGGGCTCGATCGGAGCCGTCGTCCAGGAGTTTGTCGTCGGCGGCATCTACGACAGCAGCGGAGGGGAACTGGGCCTCATCTTGGGCCTGCTGCTCGGAGCGGCGGCGGCGGCGGGGATCTGTCTCTGGGTCGTCCGCCTGGCCAAGCTCAGCGACGTGTAGCAGCCCGTTGAATCAGTCGCCTCGGCTGGGGTACTCCACGGCCATCACTCCCTGCTGAGCGCAGTGCCTGGCTTAGGTCCAGCCCAGCTGCTCAGCGATCTGAGCGACCAGCGCCGGCTGACCCAGAATCACGTCGAAGCGTCCCTCGTCGCGGCAGGGCTTAACGAAGATGGTTCCCCCGGCGCCCTCAACCAGCGCCCGGCTTGCGGCCAGGTCCCAAGGGGCGAGCCAGGGATCGACCATGGCGCCCACCGAACCGCGCAAGACGAGCGCATGCCCAAAGCAGTCCGCATAGCCCCGGAACAGGGGACGCTCGGCCAAGGTGCGGTAGGCCTCCATTTCGCCGGCGCGCTGGAACTGGAGGGGGTCGCCAGCCGAGATGATGGCGGATCGAAAGTCGCTTTCTCCGGACGTGTCCGCGCCCGCCCCCCCGTCAATCCGCAGAACCTCGTCCCCACAGCGCACACCCAGGTCCGGTCCGCCTTCGTAGAGCTCACCCAGGGCCGGCAGGTTGATGACCCCGAGAATCATCCGCTCGGCCGCGCGGTCTTCCAGTCCCATGAGTGAACCAAAGAGCGGGATCCCCGAGATGAAGCTCAGCGTTCCGTCGATGGGGTCGACGATGAAGCGATAGCGGCTCCCAGTGTCTTCGCTGCCGTGCTCTTCTCCGAGGACGTCGATGTCGGGGGCCTCGGCGCGGAGCCGCTGGCGAATCGCCACCTCTCCAGCTCGATCGAACCGGGTGACTGGCGAGCCGTCCCCCTTGTCGTCGCGGCTCAAGTCCGCTGAGCGGAAGCCCTCCAGAATGGGGACTGCCCCGTCACGAGCCGCGCGCACGGCGGTTGCGAGAAGGGACTCTTGGCGTGCTCTGTCCATGTCCTGGTTCCGTCCTGGGACGCGTGGCGACTCTGCGTGGAGCGCGCGGACTCCGCGCAGTTCGTCCGCGCCGTGCCCCTAGTCGTCGAGATTCGCCGCCGCCTTGCTGAATTCCTCGGCCACCTTGGGGTCGACTGCGTCCAGAGACATCTCGCGAAGGAGGGTGGCCACCGACCTGTCCCCGAGCTTGACCAGCGCCCGGGCGGCATGCCGGGCGACGTGCGGGTTGGGGTCTTTCAGGGCCTTGACCAAGGGACCCCGGTCCATGGCAACCGGCCCTTTCTCGATCTTCCGCACGATCTCTTCGCGCACCTCCCCGTCGGGGTCCTTGAGCATGATCTGGTGGATGGCAGCGCGGTGCTTCTTGCCACCGACCAAGATGAGAGCCTCTCTCGCAGCCTCCCGAACCGCCTCACTCTTGTCTTCGGCGGCCGCCGTGGCGATGGCGTCGTCCTGCCCAAACCAGCCCCTGTTCTTCAGAATGATGGCGGCCTTTCGCCGCAGGTCGGCCTCGTTGTCTTTGAGCAAGATGAAGCCGAGAGCTGGCGCGCTCCGCTCGGTCCCATGCTTCTCGAGGATGCCCATCGCACGCTCCCGCAGGTGTTCTGCGTCGTCCTTCATGGCCATGTGCTCGGCCACGGGCATCGCCTGCTTGCTGCCGATCTTCACCAGGGCCGAGAGCGCGACCTTGCGCACTCGCTCGTAGGGGTCTTCCACCGCGATCTCGACCAAGATGCCCTCGCTCTGCAAGAGCTTGCGTTTGCCGATCTCTTTGATTGCGTCGTAGCGGTGGTGCCAGTCGGGGTGATCGAGGAACTTGAGGAGCTGGCGGGCTGTCGCATCTTCGGCGTCGAAGGCCTCGCCGGCCCAGGCGGGACTGGCAAGGAGAAGGGCCAAAGCGACGGCACCAAAGGTCTTGGCGAGCGAATGAGCACGGACGGGATGCATGGAAGACTCCGGAGGAGAAGGCATTCTATCGTCAGATCGTTCGGCTCTCTATCCGGACCTGCGGACTTAGCCCGTCCGGCAGCCACCGCGGCTTGAGGCTGCCGATCCTTTGGGGGCGTCCTGCGCTGCTTCGCCAACAGAAGCGCCCCCTAAAGGGCCCCATTAAGGAGAATCTGCGTGCGCGCCGCCCGCGTGAGTGCTAGCTTCGCTAGACGGTCTACTTCCTGAACAGGGAGCCCCGGAGTTCATGGCAAAAGCGGTCAAGAAGGACAAAGCGAAGTCCGCCCAATCGGGTGCGAAGGACCGTTCTAAGAAGGATTCCGGACAGCAGGACCGGCGCGGTGCCAACGATCAGGGCCCGGGCAAGCCCAAGGACGCCAAAGGCAAGAAGAGCGGCAAAGATGCTGCGAAGTTCGGCCAGGACCTGGCCAAGGGCGCTTCTGCGAAGGCCAAGGGCAAATCCAAAGAAGAGAAGAAGAAGGCCAAAGGCCCCGAGAAGTCGGTCTCTGACGGCGGCGTAGACGCGGGCGGCGGCGGCAAGCCTTCGGGCGGTGGCGGCGGCAAGCCTTCTGGCGGCAGCGGCAAGCCTTCTGGCGGCGGCGGCAAGCCTTCGGGCGGTAGCGGCGGCAAGCCTTCGAGCGGTGGTCCTAAGGGCGGCGGCTCGGGTGGTGCATCTGCCGGTGGCGGGCCCAAGGGCGGCAGCGGCAAGGGCAAGAGCAAAGCCAAGGCCGGTGGTGGCGGCGGCGGCGGCGGCGGTGCCGGGGGCGCGGTGCAGGGGGCCGCCGGCAAGGCTGCGCGGGCGCTGTTGTCCAAGAAGCCGAGCAAGTTCCTCGCCGGACACACGTCCATGGGCAAGGCGATGTCCGGCGCGAAAAAGCGGGACGAGAGGCTCGCAGCTGAGGGCGTGCCCAAGTTCCTGGCGACGATGCCGGGCGATGCGGCGGCCGCAGCGAAGAAGGCGGCTCAGAAGGCCCGCGCCGAGGACAAGGTCGAAGACGGGGTCGAGGGCCAGGAGCCCGAGAAGCTGAAGAAGGGCGACAAGAAGGCCGACAAAGCCAAGAAGCAGAAGCCGGCATCCAAAGACAAGAGCGATCTCCAGAAGTTCAAGGACGCGCTCGACCAGATCAAGGCGATCTTTGGGCGGATGTTCTCGAAGATCTCCGCCAAGTCGGATGTCGGCACAGACCCCGGCGCTCCGCCTCCGGTGGAGTACGCGGGCAAGTCAGATCCGGAGCGGGCTGGCCGGCAGGAGGGCGATGCCGGCGGGAAGATGGACGGCGCGCACGCCGAGTTCTCCAAGGCGATCGACGACGGCCCCGGTCCGGGTGACGTGCACCGAAAAGAGCTGGAAGAGACCTTTACTCACGTCCAGCCGCCCGACATCACGGTCCCGGATGTCGCGACGAGCCCCGAGGGGACCGAATACCTAAAGATGAAGTTGACGGCCGAGGAGCGGGCCAAGGCCGACGACACCCTGCAAAAGACCATGGGTCCCAAGCTCGAGAAAGAAGACGAGGGGATCCAGAAGGCTCTCAAGGAGCAGGAGGACACGCGGCAGAAGGGGATCCGGGAAGCTGAGGCCGAGACTGAGAAGCTGAACAAGACCGCCGAGGCCGACCAAGAGAAACAAGTCGACAAGACGAAGAAGGACATCGACAAAGAGCAGAAGAAGACGAAGAAAAAGCAGGACGCTGAGGTCAAGAAGGCGAAGCGCAAGGGGGACAAGGAGCGCCGCAAGGTCGAAAAAGACATCGACAAGCGCAAGAAGGACGACGACAGGAAGATCAAGGGCAAGTTCGAAGGCGCCGAGAAGGAGGCGGAGGGCGAGAAGCGCAAGGCGGAGGCCAAGGCCCGCCGCAAGAAGAAGGCAGCGGAGGCGAAGAAGAAGAAGCAGAGCTGGTGGGACCGGATGAAGTCGGCAATCGGCGACTTTGTGGAGGCCTGCTGCTCAGCGATCACCGCGATCTTCGACGCCCTGGGCTCCTTGGTGGCCGGGATCATCAACGCGGTAAAGGACCTTGCCTGCGCCATCATCGACGCGGCTGTTGCCTTCGCAAAGATGGCCCTGGATGGGCTTGGGAAGCTCCTCAAGGGACTGGTCAGCGGGCTGATCGGTCGGATCTTCCCCGAGCTTGCCAAGAAGCTGAACAACTTCATCGATTCGGGCATCAACCTCTGCAAGCAGGGGATCGATACGATTGGGAAGGGCCTGAAGGCGGGCGTGAAGTACGCCTGCGACACGGTCAATAAGGTGGCGCAGAAGGCGCTCTCCGTCGTCAAGACGGGGCTGACCACCTATGTGCGGGTGGTGGGCTGTGTGGTCCAAGGCGATCTCGAGGGCGCTTTCCTTGCGGGCTTCTATGGCGCCTTGGAGATTGCGGGCATCCCCAAGGGCACTGCAGACAAGATTTTTGGGACGGCACGCGACACGATCAAGAAGATCGTCGATGCCCCAGGCGCATTCATTGGCAACCTGATGGATGCCGGCTCCCTCGGTTTCTCGCAGTTCGCCGACAACTTCGAGAAGCACTTTCTCAAGCAGATCCAGGCGTGGCTGCTCGGGCCAGTGGCCGCTGCTGGCCTGAAGATTCCGAGTGAGTGGGACGCTCAGGGCGTCTTCGAGATGGTTCTCAGCATCTTGGGAGTCAGCAAGGAGTCGATGAAGGAGATGCTCGCCGAGCGGATCGGCGAAGACAACATGGAGATGATCGAGAAGGCCTGGGAGTACGTCTCCGCCTTCATCGAGGGCGGCTTCCAGGGTCTGTGGGACAAGATCAAGGACCAGCTGGGTGGCCTCTGGGATTCGCTTCTCGACATGGTGGTCGAGTACATCACTGGCGAGGTCGTGGAAGCGGGGGCCAAGTTCCTCACGGGCTTGCTCATGGGCCCACTTGGCGCCCTCTGGCGGATCCTGAAGACCGGCTACGACATCTACTGCACGATTCGGGACAAGCTCAAGGCCATCAAGGAAATCGTCGTTGCGGTGTTCAAGTCGGTGAAGGACATCGCCACAGGCAACATCGCCAATGCCGCCAACTGGGTCGAAGGCGCCCTGGCAAACGCCCTCGGGATCGCCATCGACATGATGGCCAACATGTTGGGCATCGACGACATCCCCGATGCGCTCAAGGGCTTCTTGACCAAGCTCCAAAAGAAGGTGAAGGCGGCCATTGGCAAGGCGATGGACTGGGCCATCGACAAGACCAAGAAGCTCTGGGCAAAGGCCAAGAAGGCGGTCAAGGGGGACGACAAGGCCGAAGAGACCGATGGCGAGGCGAAGAAGGACGGTGAGGACGAGAAGAAGAAGCCGACCCTCGCGGAGCTTCCGGAGTACTACGCCGCGACGCCCAAGGGCTCGATGGTGCTGTACTGGAAGGCCCGAAAGAGCGCTTCTGCAGCTGAGGTCCACATCAAGGGTTGGCCCGACGGACAAGCGGCCAAGGAGCTGATCGCGATCAAGGCGAAGCTGAAGGACGTCGAGGACAAGAAAAAGGGTGAGGCCCTAGTCTCGAAGATCACCACAGCTCAGCTCCAGCTGCTCAACGTTCAGGGCTACAGCTACGACTTCCTGAGCGGCGACAAGGTCGAGGAACGCCGCAAGCAGATGCGGACCGGCATGGACGCGCTTGGCCTCTTTACCTTCCAGGCGGTTGATTATCTGGCGCGGTCAGAAAACCCCTCGGGAGCAGATCTCGGCGAGCGCATCGAATTTACTGCTGGTGGCGAGAAGCACGCCCTCTGGGTCAAGGCTGAGGGCGGCAAGGCCACGCCGATGGTGGCTTCCTCGGAGATGACTGTCTCAGAACGGCTGGTCAGCTGGCGGAGTGGACCGCTGGCGAAGATGAAGGATGCGGGCCAAAAGGACGAGACCAAGCGCTTCGGTGGTCTCATCGGTAAGGGCATCGCCATCGAGAGGAAGATCAAGGACCTCGGGTCCAAGGTCGCAAGCGGTGGGGCGACCGCGGCTCAGGTGGACGCCAAGAACCAAGAACTCAAGCCCGTCATGGTGGAGCTCTTTGGCAACCTGGGGCTCGGTGACTCTTCGGCGACCGGCTTCGCGGCAATCGATCCCAAGGAGACGCTCAAGGGCAAGGACTACAAAGAATTCAAGAAGAGGTTCAAGGCACTGGCGGTCAAGGTGGGCCTCAGCGGTGCGGACAAGGAGGCCCAGCGAATCTGGCTGCTCGCCGTCGGCGCACTCCTCGCCACCGACCAGGGCTACAAGGAAGCCAAGCCGGACGCCCAAAACGCCAAGTACAAGCAACTGGGTGACGAGAGCTTCAAGAAGCTCCTCTCCGATTTCGACCCCTTGGTTGCGGCCCTGCAGCCCTACATGGACAAGTGGGTTATCGGGAAGACCCAGTGGGCTTTCTGGTCGGGCAAGCCGGCACTTGCGGTTGCCAGCGCCAACACCCAGGTAGCCCTCGAGACGAGCGCCTTTGGCGGGTTGTTCGATGGCATCAACATCAACGGCGACTGGGACACTCAGATGTGGGGCGCCCTGTCGAAGGCTTACGCGAAGTCGGCAGCCAAGCAAGTCGAGGACCGGACCTACGAGGGCTACGTCGGCATGGGCTCATCGCGGGACAACAGCATCTTCAACCAGATTGAGCAGAAGACCTTCGCCAAGATGCTCAAGGATCAGAAGAAGGCCGTTCCGCCGATCACCTGGTACGCCTGCGCCGCCAGGCTGACCGACCCCTCCAAGTTCGACGCCCGGTTTACCGGAGGCGGCAAGCCCGGCACCTTCGCCAAGGGCAACCTCCGCGCCCCGATCGTCAAGATCGCCGAGGATCGGAACCAGGCTCGGATCGACGCCCACAAGGCTGGCAAGGATCCGGACGCGGCCGATGGTGGTCAGGGAGACGGTGAGGCCGGGGGCGAGCAGGACAAGGCCAAGGTCGTTGAGGAGAACGTCAAGAAGACCCCCGCCGTGGGCTTCCAGGCTGCCACCGGTGATGCGGGCGCCAAGGAGCCCCACAGCCTCTCGGCAAAGGCCAAGAAGGGCAAGGCTGAGCTCTTCGTCTCGAGCGCTCCGAAGCGGATCCGCGAGCAGATCGAGAGTGGCGAGTTCAAGGGCACGATCAGCAACGCGAACAAGGCCAAGCTCTGGCAGTTGGTGGATCGTGCCGAGGCGGCGCTCGCTGGTGCCGACGGCTACCGCACCGCCAAGCCGATTCTCAAGAAGATCAAGGCCATCCTGATGGAGGCTGGCTTCGAGTACGCGCCGCCAGAAGTCGGGCTCCACCCGCTCAAGGGCAAGGGCGCCGATGGGCTCTCGCTCGAGTCGCACCACCTTCCTGCCAAGAAGCTGGCGTGGATCCTCCAGCGGGAGATCGACGACATCTCCGAGGCCCTCCAGCAGACGTTCAAGGAGGTTGAGGAACTGCAGTCCGACAGTGGGGCAGCGCCGCAGGAACACCGCAACACCGTCAAGGCCATCATGGACTGGGCTTCGACCGCGAAGTCTCGGCACGGTGGGGACAAGGGCGACAAGCTGGCCGCGATCCTTCTGCATCGGGACACTCACCGCCTCGGGCCCAAGGCGGTCCACAAAAAGGCGCTTATCCCCGACATCGAGGCCAAGCTCGACGACCGGAAGGGCAAGAAGTTCATCACCGACTACAAGACGGCCCAGAAGAAGGCCATCCGGGTGATGGCGGCGGCGGGCGACGAGCTTTCAGTCAACCCACAGGCGAAGGCGTGGGAGCGCTTCCTGGCGGACTGCTACCAAGCGGTCCTCGAGGGGGAAGGCCGGGCTGTCAGCAAGAGCAACCGCAGCGCCGAAGACATCCTGGACCAGGCCCGCGATGACCTTGAGAAGGCCGAGGAGCAAGGTGCTCAGGCCATCCGGCAGGCTCGCGTGCGCCTAACCAAGTGGGTTGTCTTGGCCTATCGCAGCGCCTTGGAGCAGGGCAAGGCCGCGGTCTTGGCTGCGCTCGAACAGAGCAGCGTCGATGGGCCCAAGAGCTCCCATCGAGCCCAGGTCGGCCGGGCTGAGTCGATCGCCTCGCGGTCCTGGGGCGGCGTGGTCAGTGTCGGCGCCGGCATGAAGAACGCCGACGGGACCAACAGCAAGGCCCTCGATCGCCTCGATCGCGAGCTCGACGCCATGCTGCTCGGTCTCAAGCTCAACGTCACTCCAGACAAGGTGGCCGAGGGCAAGGAAGCGACGCTGACCCTTGGTGGCCTCATCTTCGGCCGCAGCCCCAAGATCATGATCGCCCGCGGGCGCAAGTCCGGTCCCGAGGCGACGATCCTCAACAAGGGCAAGCAGAGCGCTACGGTCAAGACCACCGAACTGGCCGCCGGCAAGTACAACATCATCGTCAAGCAGGCGGGTCAGCCCGATGCCGTGCTGCTGAACGGACTCGTCGTCCAGGCGGCCGAAGAAGATGCCGAGGGAGCCGGTGGCGGCGGCCATCCGAAGACCGAAGCTGAGTACGGGAAGACGGTTTCTGCGAAGCACAAGAGCGACTTCAAAGCGCTTGAGACCATTGCCTCAGAGTTCAAGAAGAATGGCGGCCTGGCCAAACGCAAGGATGCGACCTTGAACCTCACGGCTGCTGACGTTGAGAAGCTTTGGGAGAAGTACAAGGAGGCAGAGGCAGCGCTGGAGGAGGCAGCGGGAACGGAGCGGGCGGCGGCGGCAAAGGAGAATGTCGGAAATGCCAAAGCAACGGCGCAGGCTGCCGCATCGGCCCGGCCCGGCGCCGGCAAGAACATGGGCCAGCTGTTGGCCAGGGCGAAGGAACTCACTTCGGGCTTGAAGACCGGGGAGAGGGCCGCCAAGGACGTTCGGGACGAGCTCAATGGGCTCATGAATGCGGCAATGATTCTGGCCAATCAGATCGACCCCGAGGGCTCCAAACAAGGCCGCCTTCTCTACAAGAGAATCGACGAAGATACGCATGCAGTCTTCCTTAAGGCAGCTGAGGCCGCCGGTGTAGACAAGGCCGTGCGCAGCAAGCTGGCTTCGAGCTACCGACGGTGGTTGCGTACCTACTTCCGTACCGAGGTCATGGGAGACCAGACCTGTGCCGAGATCCTCTTCCTTCGGGATCGCGGAATTTCTGGGCAGCGCGATGGACCGACCTACGAGCAGGTCAAGACCAAGACCATCCGGAAGCTCAAGGATCCCAAGAAGACCACCCAGGACAAGTTGCTGCGTGCCGACTTCACCTTCGGGACCGCGAAACCCGAAGAGCTCGACCGGATCTACGACGGAATTATCGGGAGTGCAGCCTCCACGAACAAGGGTGTGACCGGCAGCATGACGGCGGACTCGAACAAGGGTTCGGGAGAAGGCACTGGGGGTGACAGCCTGGCATTAGACCGGAATACCGACAGCAAGGTGGATATCCGAGGTGATTCCAAGCAGTTGCCGGAGGAGAAGAAGGGCAAACCGGGCAAGGTCTCCGAGCTACCAGCAGAGCAGTACAAGAAGGGCGACGAGAGCCACACCATCAAGCACGACGGCAAGACCCTGAACCGGCACTCCGAAAAGCAGCCGGTCAAGGCTGTCATCGAGCGAGGGGAGGCCTGGACCCTGGCCGACAAGATCGACAAGGACTGCAAGGCCTTCCTTGGCAAGGACGAAAAGCGGAAGACCGAGCAGGGCACGGACAAGCTGAAGAAGACGATCCGGGCGGACATCAAGAGGCTCAAGGCCCTGATGCTCCAGGCGCGCGGTCTGGCCGAGGAGCTGTCCCCGGGGGCACTGGTCAAGAAGCGCGACAAGTTCGAGAACGAGCTGGCGCGCCGCGCCCAGG
>CAZQTQ010000053.1:0-6013 GCA_964596025.1 uncultured Rickettsiales bacterium | reverse complement strand
CTACAAGTGGGCCACGCGCGCGGCCGACTTCATGGCCGACAAGGCCTGGGCGATCATGGCCGTCGAGGCCAAGCCGGCGCTGCTCAATGCCGAGAAGATCGACGAGGCGCTCATCAAGGACGAAGGCCTGATGAGCGACCCGGACTTCCAGAACCTCGTCAAGGGAACGGGGCTGTCACTGACGTCGGGCTTCGCCGGCGCCGTCGGCAAGTCGTTCGCCAAGATCAAGAAGGTCTTCCAGAGCGGCAACCTGCGCACGAAAGTCCAGCACGTCGTCAACTTCGGCGAGAAATGGTCCAAGCGCGCGTTCGAGCAGGACGCAGAAGCCGTCAAGAAGATCCTGGCCGCGGTCGGGGTCAAGAAGAAGGAGCTCGACGAGTTCGAGAAGCTGCACAAGATGGCCAAGGCAGGCACGATCAAAAAGGACAAGAAGGGCATGTTCGGCGGCGCCGGCGGCGACCAAGAGACCAAGGACCGGGACAAGGACTACAAGGATGCCAAGTCCGGCTCGGACATGGACCGGAAGTTCCCGAGCCTGCCGCTGGCGACCCTGGAGCGCGACGAGTTGGTGCACCTTGCCCGCATGAAGGGGCTCAAGCCGCGGGCGACGACGCCCAGCGAGACGATCATCAAGCGGCTGGAGAAGCTCCAGAAGGCGGCCCAGGTCGCGGAGATCAAGAAGAAGGGCGAGTCCTACATCGACCCCTCGAGCACGGGCCTGGGCGGTCCGCTGGCGATGAGCGAGCGCGACAAGGACGACGAAGTGGTGGGCCTCAGCGCCGACGAGAAGCGGGCCAAGGGGCTCAAGAAGGATCTGCTGCCCTTCATGGAGGGCACCCTCGCCAACATCGTCGACGAGAATCACTGGTGGATCAGCGAGGCGCGAGATCTCGAGATGCCGCTCAAGGCGGGTATCTCGGGCACGACGTCGCGCTACATGCATTTCGCCAAGCTGATGTCGGCGCCGGATCTGTACTCGCAGCGCCTGGCCGTCTTCGCCTGGGCGGTGCCGATCAACGCGCACAGCTACCACGAGGTCATGTCCGCGGCGAAGGCCTACTGCGACTACAGCAAGGGCAAGTACCTTCCCTTCCGCCCGCTCAACAAGCAGATCCTGTCGGCCGCGGTCGTGGCCTCGGGCAGCGAGAAGGAAGAGGTCGACCAGATCCTGGGTATCGCTGAGAAGGATACCAAGAAGGATAGTTAGCCTCTCCGGGGTCTTTATGGACGTACTCCGCTACTGCGAACACGGCGGGCGGGTTGTCGGGGACTTCATCGAAGTCCCCGACGAGCCCACCCGCTACGACCACCAGGCCGCCCCGGAGGTGGGCTGCAGCCGCCTGGTCTGCCGCAACTGCGGCGCCCCGGTGCGGAACCACCCCGGCGTGGGAGGCATCCGGCCGCTGTATACGCGGATCGGCAAGCTGTACGCTGCGGAAGACTGGTCCACGCTGCCCTGGCTCGAGTCAATCGCGGCGCGGCTCTATGCCTGCCGGTGCCAGGTCTGGCTGGAGGGAGCCAGCCACCTGATGAGCGACCCCGACGCCGAGCCTGAAGACCCGGTGCTCCCCTGGCGCTGCATCGGCCACCCACCCCCGGAGCTGCCGGCTGAGGTCCATGGCGCTCGCATCGAACCCGAGATGGACTTCGACCCACTGGTCCGGCAGGCATTCGCGAACGAGGCCCCCGAACCGGCTCGAGCACACCACAGCTTCAGGACGTTCCCGGCATCGTGGGTCACGGCGCTGTGGCTGCAGCTCGCCGGCCTCCCGGCTGCCGACTCGCTGGCCGACTCCGTCGCCCGCTGCCTGCAGAGTGACGAGCGGTGGCTGCGCGGCTCCGCGCTCTACTTCTTCAGGCGGCTCCCGTCGGCCGGGGGCTTCGCAGATGTGCTCGAGTTGGCCGAACAGCCCGGCCTCCTCACGCGGGAGTGGCCGGCGCGCTACGGCAACGGGGAAGTGCTGGCCTCGCCCCTGGAAGTGTTGATGGGGCGCCTCGACGCGGTGCAGCCCGGCGTCGTGCTGGACGCTACCGAGGAGCTCGCGGCGACGATGCTGCGTGACCGGGTGCTGAGCGACGAGGCTGGTGGTCACGAGGGATTGCTGCGCGTCGTGGCGGACTACTTCGGGGACTGGCTGGCCAGTCACATCGAGCAGATCGAGGCTGCCTGGCCCGGGCGTTGGGAGCCGGTCCTCGACGCCCTGGTGGTTGCAGGTCGGCAAGAGAATGCAGCGATCGGCGGGGTCGCGATCGCCAGCGGAGACCGGGTGCCGACTCGCGAGCTCGAGGCCTGGCTGGAGCGGCCGCGGAACCGGTACAACGCGCACGGACCCGTGATCGAGGCCACGCTGCGAGGGCGCAAGCAATGAGCCGCATCCCCTTCGATGATGCGCTCCTCTCCTAATGAGCCTGCGGCCAGTTTCGGTCAACTGTGGCTTGCCCCAGGCGACTGAGGGTGCGGTGCCAGCTATGATCCGCCCATGACTGAGCTGTCCTTTGGTGAAGCCCTTGCATTGGAGGGGCCGACCCTCCTTGCCTGGACTCTGGTGCCGGAGAATGACCAGCGGGAGATGGCTGTCATCAGCTTGGAGGGGAACGGCGCCAAGCAGATCGCCTGGACCAAGCACCCCGAGAGCGACGTCGCGTCGGTGACCGAGGCATACCTCGCTGAGGGCCGCGTCATTGGCCAGTACGACGACGGTACCGAGATGATCTGGACAGTGAACGAAGGCGACATCAAGGTCTGGGACACCTACCAACTCTGGCTCTGGACTGATGGGGATGAGGTCCACCTCTTTTCTGGTCGTCACTACAGCCGCGAATCGATTCAGCTCATCTTTGCGACCGCGTCCGAGAGCTCCACCTCCCGGGAATTGTGCGGACAACTCTCTGGTGGAAAGGTGGTCTCTTTGCTGGAAGAGTCGGCTTGGTGGGCTGTGCATGATGTGACCTACAGCCGGGATGATCTCCTCTACGAATCGGCGTGGACTGGCGTTGTGGGACGACTCCTTGCTGCCTGGGCCGGGGCCGAGTTCGAAGATAGAATTCTCGGCTAGACCGATGAATCCGATGGCCTGAGGTTCGATGTGAGTGACTTTCCCCAGTTCGAGACCCCAGTTCCGCTAAGTGCTACTGAGACTTGGGTGGCCGAGTTCGAGAGCTTCGACCAGCGCAAGGACAGCGTCTACTACTACGTAACCGTCTACGGAGGGGCCAAGGGCGAGAAGAGCTTCTTCATCGAGGTGGACCTGAGCCTGCACTACAACTCCAGCGATGCTGAGAGGGACTCCGAGATCCAGAGCCGGCTGCAGGCGGGGGCAAAGAAGGGCCGCGCCAACACGAAATACGAGGGCTCGATGATCTGGCAGATGACGCGCGGCCAGTCAGACGACTAGGTCGGGGGCTTACTCAGGGCGTCTGCTTTTCCTCGAGAACCGGGCAACGCACCCCGTCGTCGGTGCGCTCTACCCCCGGCGGCAAGAGCCAATAGCGATGGGTTTTCGCCCGTACCTTGGCCGCCATTTGCTGCATTGCAGGTGTGTCCTGGCTGTCGAGCCAGAAGCTTGGCTCCCGCTCGTCCTTGACCTCACCGCCGCGGTCCAAGATGTCGAGGACTGCGCCGCCTTTCAGGTCCAAGCCGTAGACGAAGCTGTTGGTCGGGCAGGTGTGGTAGGGCACGTGCGGCTCGAGGATCTCTAGCGCGCCAAAGCGCGTGTGCAGGCAGAGCGCGAAGTTGTCGAACTGAGCCACTCCGAGGGTCGACCTGCAGCCGTAGGCCCTGAGCGAGAGTACTTTGCTTGCGAAGCCCACCTTCTTGCCGGGGATGACCGTCGACATCGAGTAGCTCATCCAGCGGCTGTTCTGGGCGGTTGGGATGGAGATGGCCTCGGAGATGGGGACCAGACCCTCGTGGTTGCCGATGCCGAGCTGCCACTTCAGCTTCTCGGGCAGGCGCTCGGGAGGCAGGGCGAAGCCGATAAAGGCCGAGGGCAGGATCCCGCAGTCGATCTGCACCCAGGCCGGCATGCCCATGTCCTTGCCGCCATAGGCCAGGCCATTGAGTCGATTCACGAAGTGATGGAAGGCGAGGTGCTCCTCGTCGTCGGCAGGGATCATCGTGAGCTCGGCACCAAAGGGTGCCGGGTGGAGGAGCTCCAGGTTGGGGCGGCTCCCAAAGGCGTAGGGTACGAAACCCTGCTCTACCAAGTTGCCGATGATGTTCATGGCAGAGCACGCCTAGCACGCCTAGCCATCGGGGTCCACGGCGCCCCAATGGATCCCCTCGGTTGCAGCCGGCTCATACGAGCGGGGCCAGAGTGCAGCCGAAGCGAGGCAGATGACCAGGGGTGTCATGTACCAGAGGTGCTTGTCGGCGGCGATGGGGATCCAGGGGTGGATGGCCAGCGCGGGGAGGAAGGCGCCGGCGCTGCCAACGAGGAGGATCGTGCCCCAGCGCTGTTCGCCCCGTCCACAGGCCCTCCGGTAGCCGAGTACCACGAGTGCGGCCAGCGCGACGGCCAGTGCCACTTTGCTGGGCAGCGCCCAGTTGCCGGACCTCCCCAACCACAGTCCGGAGACTCCGTTCAAGAGCGCTTCGGCTGCTTCTGGTCCGAGGGGGAACTTGTCGGCACTCATGGCCTTGCGGGGGTCCGCACCGTCCCAAATGGCCAGTCCCACGACCCCCAAGGCTGCGACCATGCCGTAGGCGAGGCCTCGACGGGCGGGGAGGGAGCGGCCGCCAAAGAGCCAGCCCGGAGTGAAGAAACGGAGCCAGGCGTACCAGGCGAGGACGGGGGCCCAAGCCGGCCAGTCGCTGAGGAGGAGGAGGGCTGTCGACCCGGCGAGCAGTCCGGTGGCCGGCACATCCGGACGCGAGATCGAGCGGAGCAGCGCGAGGGCGACCATCGCGGTTAGCGGAATGACCAATGAGGCGTAGCCCCAGCGGCTACCGCTGAGGACGAGGGCTGGACAGAGCGCAGCGAGCAGGCTGGCCACCAGTTGGCCCCGATGGCCCAGCGCCGGCTTGGCCAGGAGTCCGGTGATTCCGACCGTCAAGAGCCCCGCGAGCAGGCCGAGCTGCGAAGGCGGCAGGGGGATGGAGTGGGTCAGGAGCGGTGCGAGGGGCGGCCGGTGCCACGGACGGGCAAAGAGCAACGACTTTATGGAGGTTGTGGTCTCGTCGGAGAGCGAAGCAAATCGAAGGGCCCCGGCAAGCGCCAAAGCTGCGCCCATGCCCAGGAGCCAGGCCGAGCGAGATCGGGCCCAGTGGCCCTCCTCTGGGCTCAACTCAGTCGGCCCCGTCGCAGTCCCAGTCTTCGCCGTCGCCCGGCATGTCCCATACGGCGGGGGAGTAATCACTGCCGTTGGCGGCCGGGTCGTCGTTGCAGTCGCCGCCGATCTCGGAGAAGCCGTCTCCGTCGTCGTCGTAGCTGTCGGTCCCCTCGTCGACGGTGGTGTCGCAGTCGTTGTCGATGCCGTCACCGAGTCCGACCGACGTGGCGTAGCCGTCTTCAGGCGCGCCGGGATAGATCAGGATGTCGGCGTCGTTGCAGTCGCCGTCCAAGAGTGTGGTGCAGGTGGCCTCGGCCGTGCCCTGGCAGGGAGAGGTCTCGCAGTAGCAGTCGCCGTCGTCGTCCCAGGCCGTCGTGCCGTCGTCGATCACTGTGTCGCAGTTGTTGTCGATGCCGTCAGGCAGCTCGGGCGCGTTGGGGTACACGGTGGCGTCGCCGTCGTCGCAGTCGCCGCCGGCCTCGGTGTAGCCGTCTCCATCGTCGTCCTGACCCGCCGTCCCGTCATCGACAATCCCGTCACAGTTGTCGTCGATTCCGTTTTGGACTTCCGTAGCCGCTGGGTTCACCGCAGCATCGCCGTCGTTGCAGTCGCCGGGGACGGCGGTGCCGAAGCAGGCGCTCACCGCTTCGCAGTAGCCGTCCCCGTCGTCGTCAAAGACTGTCGTATCCTCGTCGATGAGGCCGTCGCAGTCGTTGTCTAGGCTGTCCTCCAGTTCCTCTGC
>CAZQTQ010000052.1:6398-16087 GCA_964596025.1 uncultured Rickettsiales bacterium | reverse complement strand
GGACAGCGCAGCCGCTGGAGATCGCTGGGGTCAGCGCCGTCGGCTTTTTCTTCAACGCGGTTGGCGGGAACCTCCGCCACAGCCAAGTTTGGCTCAGCTACGGCGAGCGACTGGAGGGGATCTTCCTCAGTCCGGCCCAGCACCAGCTGCACCACAGCAGCGACCCAGGCGAATACGGGGTGAACTTTGGGGTGTGGTTGGCGCTGTGGGACCGCTTCGCCGGCTCATTGCGGCGGGCCGGGGCGCAGCGGAGTCTCCGCTATGGCCTGACCGATGGAGAGCGGAACCACCGACCGGATCAGCTCTCAGAAGCCCTGTTTGGGCCGTTTGTCGAGGTCGCGGCGCGGCTTCCCGGACGGCTCGTCAGCGCCTCGGTGCTGCTGGCCGCAGCCCTGGCCCTCTGGGCCGGAGTTGCTTGGGCAAACGACACGGGCGGTTCAGACGACACCGGTTCGTCCGAAGACGACAGGGATTCAGCCGGAGACGACGGCGATTCACCCGGAGACGACAGCGACCCTTCCGGAGACGACACTGGCCCTGCTGAAAACGACAGTGAGTCGGCCGGAGGCGACAGCGATTCCCCTGGAGACGCCAGCGATCCTTCCGGAGACGACATAGGGTCCGGCGGAGACGACATAGAGTCCGGCGGAGACGACGAGGGCACCGAACAAGCCAGCCGCCGGGTTTGGTCGGCCATCTCGGTGTTCGGTGAGCGCGAGGGCCCCTCGCGGGTCGCCGGCTCGGCGCACAAGGTCCCCGAAGAGGTGCTGGAGCGGCGGGAGCAGAACAACATCCACGCCATCCTCAGCCCCCTGCCGGGCGTCTACGTCCGGGAAGAGGACGGATTCGGCCTGCGCCCCAACATCGGGATCCGGGGGGCCAGCTCGGATCGCAGCTCCAAGGTCACCCTGCTCGAAGACGGCATCCTGCTCGCACCCGCCCCCTATGCGGCGCCGGCCGCCTACTACTTCCCACTCAGCACCCGCATGGTGGGCGTCGAACTCTTCAAGGGGCCGGCCGCCATCCGCCACGGTCCCAACACCATCGGCGGGGCCATCAACCTCCAGACCCGGCCCATCCCCGACGAAGCTCTAGACGGCGCGATCGACGCGGCCATCGGGACCCACCACACCTGGAAGCTGCACGGCTGGGGCGGTGCCCGCGCCCCCTGGGGAGGCGTCCTCCTCGAGGCGATCCACCTCGCCACCGACGGGTTCAAGGAGCTGGACAGCGGGACCACGGGCTTTGGCCGAACCGACGTACTCGCCAAGGCCAGCCTGAACACACCGATGGACCGTCCCATCGTCTCCCGGTGGGAGTTCAAGGGCGGCTGGGCCCGGGAGGACAGCCAAGAGACCTACTTGGGCCTGAGCGCCGAGGACTTCGCGGCCACCCCCTACCGGCGCTATCCCGCGAGTTCTGAGGCTCTGATGGTTTGGGACCGTACCCAGGCCGAGCTTCGCTGGGACCTGCGGATCGGGGAGGACCTGCGGCTGTCGGTCGCGGGCTACCACCACTGGCAGCAGCGGTCCTGGAGCAAAGTCAACGGATTTGTGGGTGGTCCCTCCCTCGGCAACATCCTCTCCCATCCGGACGCCGGGCAAGCCGCGGTCTACTCCGCAATCCTCCGGGGCGAAGAGGACTCGACGGCCACCGACCAGAACCTGCGCCTGGGTACCAACGCCCGTGAGTTCCATTCCTTTGGGCTGACCAGCACTGGGCGGTGGCACGCCGAGCGTGGCCCCCTCCAGAACGACCTGGAGATCGGCCTGCGGATCCACGGCGACTCAGTGGAACGAAACCACAGCGAAGAGACCTTTGCGATGGTGGCCGGGGCCATGCAGCGGCTGGGCGAGGAGCCCGAGGAGACCGCACGCAACCGTGGAGAGGCCACGGCCCTCGCCGTCCACGTCCACGACGCGCTCGGCCTAGGCCCCCTGCGCGTCCTCCCCGGACTTCGGCTCGAAGTCATCCGCACCCGATCTCGGGACGAGCTCAGCGGGACGGAGACGGAAGCCACGCGAGCCGAGTTGCTGCCTGGACTGGGCCTCTACGTCCAGCCGGCCCCCTGGCTCGGCGTCTTTGGAGGAGTCCACCGAGGCTTCAGCCCCGTCTCCCCTGGCCAAGCCGAGGAGGTGCTCCCCGAGACCAGCTGGAACATCGAGGCCGGCAGCCGCTTCCAACTGCGGAGCACCAAGATCGAGGCCGTCGGCTTCTTCTCGAATTACAGCAACCTCAGCGGTACCTGCACCCTCTCGTCGGGCTGCGACCCGAGCCTGCTCGACACCCAGTTCAACGCGGGACAAGTCCTAGTCGGCGGCATCGAGGCCGCAGCCTCCCAGGCGGTTCATCTCCCCTTCGGCCTCCGCCTCGAGCTCGATGCGAGCTACACCTGGACCGTCTCGCAGTTTCAGACGAGCTTCCAATCCCCCGACCCGCAGTACAGAGGGACGGACGAACTCGGGTGGGTGCAAAAGGGAGATGCGCTGCCCTACGTTCCCGAACACCGCGGCGCAGCTTCGCTGCTCTTCGGTTCCGCCTTCGGCGAGGTCGAGCTCGGCGTCCGAGGCCAGAGCGCGATGCGGGACCTTCCCGGCCAGGGAGCAGAGATCGCAGAGGACGAACGCATCGATGGCTTCGTCCTCTTCGACCTGAGCGCGCGGCTCCCGCTGACCGAGCACCTCCAGCTCTACACGAGCCTCCAAAACCTCGGCAACCATGCCTACCTCGCCTCCCTTCGGCCCTACGGTGCCCGCCCCGGACATCCGTTTCAGGCGCTGTTCGGGATCAAATTGAACGCGCGACCTCAAGGGGAGGGGCTGGCGGAGTGGGTGTCCGAGCAGGTGGCCTCGCGGGGGGAGGCCGGCGCTAGAGGAACGAGCGCAGGAGGTACTGCGCACCAGCCAGGCCGATAAGCACGACCAACACCTTGGCGAACCGAGCGGCATTGAGCCTCTGGTACACGAGCAGGCCCGCGCCGGCCCCCAGCAGGATGGCGGGGACGAGGGCCAGGTCGGTTCGGACGTGTTCCATCTGCAGCAGGCCTTGGTGGGCCAGGAGGGGGACCTGGACAAAGGAGATGCAGCAGAAGAAGCCGAGGAGTGTTGCCTTGGTGGCACCCTTGTCCAACCGCTTCCAGGCGACGTACAGGATCGCCGGCGGCCCCCCGGTGTTGAAGGCGGCGCCCAGGGCGCCCGAAACCAAGCCAAAGAGGGGGCCCCACCGGTCCGAGAGTGGTGGCCCTTGGCGGACCGAAGGACGTAGGTTTTGGGCCGCGTAGAGGAGCATCACGATACCCAGCACCGCAAAGAGCCCTTGGGCCGGCAGCCAGGACAGCGCCAGCACCCCCAGAGGGACACCGACCAGGGCCCCCGCTACCAGCGGGAGGATGCGCTGAAGACGAAAGTCTTCGCGGTGCCGGTACCAGAGCACCACGTTGATGACGAGGCACTGCACCGCGACCATCGGCACCGCATCCTGCAGATCCAGGACGAGAGGCAGGAGTGCCATGGAGAACATGCCGTAGCCAAAGCCGACGATTCCCTGAACCAATGCCGCGCCAAAGGCGACAGCGAGGAGGATGACAAAGGTCAGGGCGCGCCTTCCACTTCGGCAGGGCCGGAGACGGCAGCGGGGACGCCTAAGGCCTTTTGGAGGTCGGCGGCGATGTCCTGAGCCTGGTCCGCGCTGGCGGCGCAGGCAGCGAGCCAAAAGTCCGACCGGAAGGCGTCCGCCTGAGTCGACAAGGAAATGGCCGCGGCAAAGAGCGCATTCGGGGCGGCGCAAGCCAGACGCTCTGCCAATGGCGAGGCGAGCTCTGGCTCCAATTGGCCTTTGGCCGACTCCTGCCCGAGGAGCACCAGCAGCCGCTCGTCGTCGGAGGCGAGAGCCGCCCGCAGCCGGTCGCTTCCCTCGGGATTGGGGGCCTCAGACGGCACCACGAGCTTGGGGAAGGGACCGCCCCGCCAGGGGATCTCAGAGATCGAAGCACCCCGCCGGACCTCGACCAGCTCTACGAGGTCGTAGCGGTTCAGGCTCTTCGCCCTCGCCTCGGCGTCGTCGAAGCGGGCGCTGGAAGAGGAGGTCTGGCCCATCAGGTGGAGGTAACGTCCCCGGAGCAAATCCAGGCGAACCCACAGCGCATCGGGCTGGCGGCCTACGAGCTTCGCCTGGGCCCCTTCGATGGCCTGGACCACAGCCCGACCGTCGCGATCGGTGATCCCAGCGTGAGCGGTGAGGATTTCGGCCTCGACGGCGATGGGGACGGCACCTTCGGCCACAGCCAGGGGGAACGCCCGCTCGACCAGAGCTCGCCCCGCCTCGGTGTAGTCCAGTTGCCTCGCAACAAGGAGGGAGACCTGAGCCAACTGCAGCCAGCGGCCCTCAGCCAGGCACTCGTCCATGAGGCCCGACAGCACCGAGGAGAGTTCCCGAGCCCGCCCGGCCCTCTGAAGAATCTCCGCTGCCTCGATGCGATCCCTCAGGAGGCCGCCGTCGAGGAGCGGCTCGGCCAGGGAACAGGCCTCCGCCAGCAGGTTCTCGGTAAGGAGTCCCTGCGCGGTGGCCAGGGCCAGAGCGAGCCCACCCCGAGGCTCCTGCAGCCGCTCCACCAAGGCGCTGGCGGTCCGAATCGATGACTCTCGACCCCGGGCATCCCACCGGATGGCCACCAGCAAGGCCCGCAGCAGGTCCCGCCCCAGCTCGAGGCCAGCCGCGGCCTCCAGCGATCGGGCCAGCCAGCTCCGTGCTTCGCGCCAGTGGCCTTTGGCCGAAGCCAGGCGGGCTTCGGCCAGCGCGAGTAGAGCGCCGTCGCGGCCATCTAAGGGCGCGGCCTGGCTCCAGGGAGCGATTAGGTCCCGCAGCCGGTGGTCGAGGCCACCTTCTAGCCTCAGGTCAAAGGCCGAGCGATGGGCCCAGGATGCCGCCTCGCTGTGGGCGGGCTGAGCCGCCGCAAGCTCCATGGATCGAGCAACGGCAGTGTCCAGGCCCTCTCTCGGCAGAAGGGCCCAGGGCTGCAGCAAGGCCTCGCGGAGTGCCGTATTCATGGAAGTCGTTGCCCGAACGAACCGGCTGGAGCTAGGACGGACCCAAGACGGCTGATGCCAGAGAGGCTGCGGGAATCAGAGCGCCGCTGAGATCGGCGCCGACGAGGCGGCTGAAATCCAAGGACAGGCCCTCAGCCTGAACGTCCCGTAGGGAGGCCCCGTCGAGATCGCAGCGGATAAAGCCCCCGCGCACCAACTTGGCACCGTCCAACCGGATGCGCTTCGCTTCCACCTCGATCGCGGTGATGTCCGTCATCGAGACCCCGGACCAGTCGGCACCGTTCAGCTTGGTCCCCATGACCTGCGTCGCCAGCAATGTCGCCCCTTGGGCTTGGCTCTCGCTGAGGTCGGCGCAGCGCAGGTCGGACAAGCTGAGATCAGCCTCCTTCAGGCTCGCACCCACCAGCGAGGCCTCGTAGAAACGCGTCTCCCGCAGGTTGCAGCCATCGAGCCGGGCCCCACGCAAGAAAGAACCGGTGAAGTCGACGCGGCTGAGGTCGAAGCCGCGGGCGTCCAGGTCCCGTAGGCACGCGTTGTGCAGCAGGGGAAGGCTGGGATTCGCCTGGCGAAAGGCCTGCCAAGCAGCCTTGCCGCCCCACAAGGCCACGATGGCGTCGACCGCCGAACGGTCTCCGTCCACCGCCAAGTCGCTGCAGTCGGCCCCTTGGAGGTGGCAGGAGATAAACAGATGGGAGACAACGTGGGCCCTAGCCAGCTTCGCCCCCTGAAGATCGGCACGAAAGAGACCGGCTTCCCTCAGGTCCCGGCCCCGCAAGTCGAGGCCGGTGAGATCCATCCGCTCGTGCTTTCCGCGAGCCTGTGAAGCGGCACAAAAGACCTCGACGCCCTCATCGAGGAGGGCCAACCACTGGGCTGGAGTAGATGCTTCGCTCACCGAGGACCCCTAACCGTGCAGCTCGGGGTGTTTCTTCTGGGCCGCGGCCGTCAGCTTCGACTTGTCGCCCAGGTTGCCGGCGTAGTGCTGGTGGGCCGTCCGGGCGACCTCGTTGACCGTGGTCACCAGGTCGGAGACCCCATCCTTGGAGCCGCGGGCTCCGTTCAGACCCAGCTTGTCGTGCATCTTGCCTGCCGACTCATCTTCCTTCTGGTCGTCGCCAACTTCCTTCTTCTTGATCACGTTGGCGATCACATAACCGGCCTCAAACAGGGACCGGGTGTCGGCGTCGGCCACGCCCATGTTCTTGGAGGCATCGGCCATGCGCCACAGGTACTTGCCCGCCTTGTAAGAGGCCTCGCCCAGCCAGTCTCCATGCCGGCTGATCTCCTTGAGGGAGTCCGCTTGGTTCTCGGTAACCGCGTTCATCGCCTCGGAGTTGGTCTGACTCAACGAGATGCCGATCTGAAGGCCCACGACGGCGTGGTTCACCGCACCATCGGTAACGTAGGCCTCATTCGCGTACATCGCGGCCTCGGTCAGGGCCTCCCGAAGCATGCGGGCCGTACGATCGAGTTCTGCGCTGACCTCGTCGGCTGAGCGGCCGCTGCCACCATCCAGCTCTCCCTGCAGTGCAGTGAGCCGACCGCGCAGCTTCGCGATGTCGACCAGCTTGCGCTCGTAGACGCGGTTGGCCGCCGCCATCATCGTGTCTTCCTGAGCCACTTCGTCCTTGCCTGCCATCTCCGCGGCAGACCCCTTCAGCTGATCGATGCCCGAGAGATCGGAGTCGTCGAGCTTGGTCTTCCCGCTGGTCGCAGGGATCCCCAAGACACCGCACATCTCCTGGTGCAGGGTCATCTTGTAGAGCGTGAACTTGGCCTCGACCTGAGACAGGGCGACCTGCATCTCGGCCTTGTACTCGACACCACCTTTCGCCTCGGCGTCGGCCAGGGTGTCGGTCTTGTAGGTCTTCCACTGGCCAGGCGTCATGTAGAGCCGAAGCTTCAAGGTAGCGCCCATGGCCTGGGAGGCGCGATCGGTCTCCATCTCCTCCTCGACGCTAAAGCCCTTGCCACCCGACTGGAACTCCCTCCCGTCCTTCTTGTGGGCGAAGCCCGCCGGGCCAAACTCCTTGCTGGCCACGATGTTGCCCGCGCCATCTTCGTAGCCAATGCCGTGCATGAAATCCAAGGCGTAGACGTTGACGTCGTAGACCACGCCCGCTTCCCGAGTCCACTTATCGCCCTTCCGGGGCCCCTTGACCTTCTTGAACTGCTGGTTGAACTCTTTGACGGCCAACTCGGTCGCGGCGCCCTTGAGGTTTACGTCAATGTCCGAAGTCAGAGACGTGCTGCCCGCCGCCTTCCACTCTGTCAGCGCCTTGGCGGGCAGCTGGAAGTCGGGATCGGGGAAGAACTCAGGGTACTTGTCGTGCGGCTTGTCGCCTTCCTTGGGGAGGGTCTCTTGGACCTGTTGCAGGACCAAATCATGGTCCCACTGCCGAAACTCCCACAGCTTCTTCATCAGCAGTTGCTTGGCTTTGAGGTTGTCGTCGCCCTTGGTCAGCTGGTGCTTGGCTTCGGTCCAGCTCTGTTTGAGGGCTCCGTGGAGGATCTTTGCCGGGACGTCAGACTTCGGATTGATGCGGCGTACGGCCTCGATGTCGAGGTTCTTGGCCTGCTCCAGGCTGAGGTCTCCGCCATTGAGGCTGGCCAGACGGGTTCGTTCGGCGTCGGGATTTGCAGAATCGTACTGCAGCCCGCGAACGTTGCGGCCATCGCCGTCCTTGTGAGCGTCGTATTCCTCCTCGACTGCACCCGCGGAGACGAACTCCTCTTTGTTGGCGTCCCAGGTCTCGACGCCCTCGATTGCGGCGCGGTCCTGGTCATGCTGAACGGTCATGGGTCCTCCGTCCGGGGCCGGCAGCGGAAGGCCGGCAAGGCAGACGCGTCATCCTTCTCTATAGATAGCACCTCGGTGGGGCGAGGGGGAGGTCTTCCTGGGCAGAGGTGGTCTAGGCGGCCTGAACCAGGAAAGCGCGGGTCTCTTCCGGGCTCGCGGGCTCCCGTCCACTCTCCCGAACGACTTGGACCAGGGCTTCGATGAGGGGCCCGTTGCTGTCCGCCCTCTCCCCATTGGGCAGGTAGAAGGTGTCTTCCAGCCCAGTGCGGACGTGCCCGCCCAGCTCCGCCGAGGCGCGGTGGACCGGCCAGACGTCGGCGCGGCCAATCAGGATCGTCTGCCAGTGAGCGCCCTCGGGCATCTCTTCGACGAGCAGAGGCAACCAGCTGGCCTTAGCCGGCATGCCGGACGCCACCCCCATCACCAGCGAGACGTGAACCGGATCCTCCAGCAGGCCGACCTTCTTGAACATCGCGATCGACCGAAGGATCCCGGTATCGAAGCACTCGCACTCCGGCGCGATCCCCTCCTCTTTCATCACTTCCAAGAACGACGTGATCTTCTGGACGGTGTTGTCAAAGAGCATCGGTGGCCAGGCCCACTGCCCGTTGCTGCGCGCCCTGAGGTAGTTCAGGGAGCCCGCGTTCATGGCCGCAATCTCGGGCTTGCAGCGGCGCAGGCAGCTGACGGGGCCGGAGATGTCGGGGCCGATCACGCCGGTCGAGAAGTTGAGGACGACGCCGGGACAGGCCTCGCGGATCGCGTCGGAGATCTCCGCCACGACATCCGGCTCCCAGGTGGGCAGGTAGCCCAGGCCTTCGCTCTGATTTCGGAAGTGGCAGTGCATCACGGACGCGCCGGCGTCAAAGGCGCGCTTGGCCTCCGCCGCCATCTCGGCCGGAGTCACCGGCACGGGGTGCGTCGCCGGGTTGGTCAGCACGCCCGTCAGCGCACAAGTCACGATCGCCTTGTCCATAATTTCTCCTCAGTCCCAGGAGTAGAAGCCCTGGCCGGATTTCTTGCCGAGCTTGCCCTCTTCCACCATCGTGCGCATCAGGGCCGGGGGCTCGAAGGCCGGGTTTCCGAGTTCTCGCGCCAAATACTGCCCGATGTGCATGCGCACGTCGAGGCCGACGAGGTCGGTGAGCTTTAGCGGGCCAATGGGGTGCCGGTAGCCCAGTACGAGGGCGCTGTCGATGTCTTCGGGGCTGGCCACACCCTGCTCCACCATGCGGATCGCTTCCATCCCGAGGCAGACGCCAAGGCGACTGGTCGCAAAGCCAGGGAAGTCCTGCACCGTAATGCACTCCTTGCCGATCGCCTCGCCGTAGGCCCGGCAGGTGGTCAGGACCCCCTCATCGGTGCCCTCGTGCACCACGATCTCCAGGAGCTTCATGATGTGCACCGGGTTGAAGAAGTGCAGTCCGAGCACGCGCTCGGGGCGCTGCAGGCCCGCCGCGATCTTGGCGATCGACAACGAGCTCGTGTTGCTGGCGAGGATGGCGTGGACCGGAGCGGCCGCCTCGACCTGGGCGAAGACCTGCCGCTTGAGCTCCAGCTTCTCGGGGATGGCTTCCACCACCAGATCGACGCCGGCCACGGCCTCCTCCAAGGAGGTCGTCCCCGAGATGCGGGCCAGGGTCGGCTCGACGAGCCCTTCGTCGATCTTGCCCCGGGCCACGCCCCGGCTCAGGTTGCCTCGAATTGCGAGCTGGGCTCGATCGACGACCCCGGGGTCGAGGTCGAAGATGCGGACCTCCATCCCGGCCAGGGCCGTGACGTGAGCGATGCCGTGCCCCATGGTTCCGGCGCCCAGCACCGCCGCTGTGGTGATATTCATCGCG
>CAZQTQ010000052.1:0-6388 GCA_964596025.1 uncultured Rickettsiales bacterium | reverse complement strand
GGCCGTCTTGTGGGACGGGAAGGATAGGACAGCGCCCCGGCTTAGCCCAGGAGTCCCTCGACTGCCTTCCGCAGCTCGGCAGGCTTGGTCTGTGGGGCAAATCGACGGATTGGGCTGCCTCCCCGCCCCACCAGGAACTTGGTGAAGTTCCACTTGATGCGCTTGCTGCCCAACAAGCCCCGCGCCTCCTGCTTGAGGTAGGCAAAGAGGGGATGCGTTCCTGCGCCGTTGACCTCGATCTTTTCGGCCAGGGGGAAGTCCACAGCGTAGCGATCGGCGCAGAAGGCCTGGATCTCTGAACCGGCACCGGGCTCCTGGGCGCCGAACTGGTTGCAGGGGAAGCCCACAACCAAGAGGCCGCGCTCGGCCCAGTCCTGGTGAAGCGCCTGCAGACCCCCGTAGTGCGGAGTGAATCCGCAGTGACTAGCGGTGTTCACGAGCAAGAGGACCCGGTCCCGCGCCTCGCTGAGCGCCAAGGTCTCACCGGACAGGAGGGGGACGTCGATCTCGTAGGGGAAGGGCATCGCTGGCGGTTTCGAGGGCGACCATCATAGTGGGAAGAGAGCCCGCAGATGCGTCATCAGCGAATGCTGTTCCCGCTTTCCCGAAGGCTCTTCCTCGTGTAGATCCACCGCATGATGCGCCTCTCGACCTCGCTCTCAATCCCCTTGGTCCTGGCAACCAGTCTCTGGATGACGCAGGGCTGCGCACCGAGTGCACCCACCTGGTACGGCGACGTGCAGCCCATCGCCCAGGGTCGCTGCGCCGGCTGCCACTACGAGGGCGGAATCGGCGGCTTCTCGCTCGAGAACTACGCCTCGGCAGCGGAGTGGAAGGACGCAATCGCCTCGTCCGTGAGCAGCCGTACGATGCCCCCCTGGTCGGCCGCGGACGGCCCGAACTACACCTACGACTGGACGCTCAGCGACGAACAGATAGCGACCGTGGTGGCCTGGGCCGAGGCAGGGGGCCCCGAAGGCGACCAAGACGCGCCCGGTCAAGCGCTGGCTCCGGTGGGCTCATCCCTGTCACGGATCGACCTGGAGGTCGGCATGAACGAGGCCTACAGCCCGCGCGAAGACTGGGACGACGATTACCGCTGCTTCCCCCTGGAGTGGCCCGGCACCGAGAACACCCACATCACCGGCTTCAACGCGCGGCCAGGCAACGACGCCCTCGTCCACCACGTCGCCGCCTACCTGATTCCCAAAGACAACCTCATGGGCGACTCGGTCTTCGAGCAGCTCCAGACTTGGGACGCGGACGAAGAGGGCCCCGGCTACACCTGCTTTGGCGGGCCCAGCGGGCCGTCCGGCGACCTCCAGCTGCCGATCCAGCAGCTAGCCCAGTGGGTGCCGGGCAACCAGGGTCTGGACTTCCCCGCCGGCACCGGCATCTACGTAGAACCCGGGTCCTGGGTGGTCATGCAGGTCCACTACAACAGCGGGGCAGTGACCGACGACCGGAGCGACTTGACGAGCCTGGAGTTTCGCCTGGACGCAGAGGTCGACCACCGTGGCGCCTTTGCTCCGTGGCTCGACACGCTGTGGGCCCTGGGCGACATGGACATTCCGCCGGGGAATCCAGAGATGGTCTACAGCCACGAGGGCGATCCCCGTGGCTTCTTCGAGATGCTGAACCCGGCGCTGACCTTGGACGACGGCTTCACGATCCACAGCACCATGCTGCACATGCACCGCCTTGGGGCGAGCGGGGACGTGCACGTCACCCGCGCCGACGGGACCACCGTCCCCCTCCTTTCGGTGCCGGACTGGGACTTCGACTGGCAGCTGAGCTACCAGCTGAACGAAGCAGTGAGCTTTGGTGACGGAGACAGCCTGAGCCTGAGCTGCACCTTCGACAACAGTGCAGAGGGTGCGGTAGCGACGGGCTGGGGCGAGGGAACCGACGACGAGATGTGCGTCGCCAACCTCTACATCTCCTTGCCCTGAGCCGGGCCCCCTCCGCTACTCGACGCCGGAGCCTCCGGGGTAGGCGTAGGACCCCGCGCTGTAGTAGCCGTAGACCACCAAGGCAAAGTCCTCGGCCGCCTCGGCGGTGTGCACACCATCGTCGATGGGACAGGTCCAAGCGACGTAGGTATCGCTGCCAAGAACGCCGTCAGTGACCGGACCGGTGCAGCCGCTGGTGGCCAGGGACTGGCCATCGAGCGTGATCTCGGTGCCGTCCAAGGCGGACAAGACGACCCAGTTGCTCGAGAAGCCCTCTCCCGTCGTAAAGACATATTCATCCTGGCGCTGCTCGACCGGCGGGATCACGATCATCGACGAGTCCCCCAGCGTGCCCGAGGGCAGGTCCTCGCCAGCGACGAGGTACTGAGCGATCTGCACTGGGGCGGTGGCTTCGACGACGAAGCCCGCCGTCGACATCAGCTCGTAGTATTCGCCCGAAGCGAGTGAAAACGAGGCATCGTTGCCGGCCAGGCTGGTGGTGACATTGGCCGAAGATGCGCCCGCCATGATGCGGTAGACGTCGTACTCCGGGTCGCCAGTCGAGCGCTGGGCTGAGCGGCTGACCACGAAGTTGTTGCGCATGGCCCGGGTGGGCAAGACCTGCTCTTCGAGGTGTTCCGCACAGCAGGGGCTCTCCTGCACGCCACTGGACACCACCGAGAGATCGGTGCCGGTAAACACCGCCACCGGTGAGTCGCTGACCACGACGGTGCCCGTGAGGTCGGGGGACTCCATCGAAAAGCTCAGCTCGATGAGCGTCGTCTCGAGGTTCAGGACATCGTAGGGGCCCAGGGTGAAGGTGCGCGGGGTGCCTTGTGCGATCCCAACCCCGGTCGACACCGCCGAGACCCCCACACCATCCACGATGTCGGCGCTCGGCGTGACCGTGACTTCGGTGGCGCTGCTGACCCCGACGACGGTGACGTAGCAGCGGGTCTTGGGCCCCGGCTGGCTCAAGATCTCTTCGAAGGGGCCAGAGGAGGGGTAGCTGAGGACGTAGTGCTGGGTGCCCAAGCTGTGAGTCGGCAGCAGCAGAGATGCGTCGTTGCTGTACTGCTGGTCCAGGGTGTTGAACTGGTAGGCGACGATCGGCACATCCGAGGAGATGCGGAAGGCGCGCGAAGAGTGCCAGGTCTGGGGACCGTCATCGGTGTGGGTGGTGATGTTGTCACCGTCCGCGTCGCGGCGGGGAAGCTCAAAGATGTAGAGGCTTCCAGCGAGGAGGGCCTGCTCGGAGACCAAGGTCTCGACCAAGGCCTGGCCGGGGTCGGCCTCGTTGATGTGGACCTGGACGGTGGCGGTCAGGCTGTCGTGGGTGTTGGCGACCGCCACGGCGAACTGACCCCCGGCCGCGTCATCCGCAAAGTTCTCCGCGTTGTCGAGGTCGACGGCCCAGAACTCGCAGCCGATGTTGGTCAGCCGTGAGATGGCTTCCGCGCAGGCCTCCGACACGGGAGTGGTGTCGTCGTCGTCGCCGCCCGAGGTGTCGTCGTCGTCGCCCGAGGTGTCGTCGTCGTCGTCTCCCGAGGTGTCGTCGTCGCCGCCCGAGCTGTCGTCGTCGTCGCCCGAGGTGTCGTCGTCGTCGCCGCCCGAGGTGTCGTCGTCGTCCGAACCGCTGGTCCGGATCTCGAGGCAGCCGGCAAGCACGAGGGGGAAGAGAAGGGCGAGAAGCGGCAGGATTCGGGTCGACATAGGGCTTCCTGGAGCGAGGCGGGGGCTTCGGAGTGGCTCAGAGCGCCTGCAGGCGGCGGACAATGCCGTCCACGTAGCGTTCCAGCGCCGCCGGACGCTGGGGAAAAAAGAGGGAGGGTTCGATGAGTTCCAGCTCCATTACCAAGGGGGGACCATCAGGACCAGGTGCAACATCGACCCGGGCGTAGAGCAGTTCCCCCTCGACCACGGCCAGCGCTCGCTCTGCCAGAGCGGCTTCCGCATCGGAAATGGGCTGGGCTTCGGACACCTGCTCGTCCTGCCCAGCCCAGCGAACCGTCTTGCGCACGGCGTGGCTGAGTTCACCGTCGATCCAGACCAGGGCCCGCTCACCGTAGTCCTCCACGCTCTGTAGGTAGAGCTGGATGAGGACGTCGCCGCGGGCAGCCAGCGCGCGGAGGTGGGCTTCGCCGGGGCCCTCTACCTCGCCTTCGGCCGCTCGCACCCGCTGCGTGCAATAGGAGCCGGCAGACACCGCGGGCTTGACGACGACGTCGTCCCAGGCCCGGCGAGCCAGGATCGAAGCCAGCGACTCGGTGCTTCCCTCCCCCACCAGCTCGGTCGGCGTCGTGGGAACTCCTGCCGCCTCCAGATCGAGCAAGTAGCCCTTGTGGAGGTTCCAGGTCACCGCCGACAGCGGGTTCCAGAGCTGGGTCTGGTCCGCGCAGGACTCGCACCAGCGGCGAAAGGCCTGCGGATGCTCTGGGTAGTTCCAAGTCGAGCGAAGGACGCAGGCACGGGCCCGGCTCCAGTCGACTTCGGGATCGTCCCAAGCCAGCACTTCGGCCCGCAGCCCCGCCTTGGCCAAGGCCGCGGCCAGGGGGGCGGCGTCCGGATCGGGCTCGGGCAAGACCCGGCAGCTCGCTACCGCCAGATCGATGTCGGTCACCGACCAAACTCCGGGCTGCGTTTCTCGAAGAAGGCGGCCAGCGCCTCCTGGTGATCCGGCGACAGAAAGAGGTCGGCGAGCAGACGCTGTTCCTCTTCGCCGACGGCCCGCGGGTCGCGGGTGCTGGCAAAGCGGAAGAGGCGCTTGAAGGCAGCAATCGACCGGCCCGATCCGCGCTCAAACGCGCGGGCCCACTCGAGCGCCGCGTCCAGGCCCTGGCCGGAGGGGGCGCGCTTCTGTGCGATGCCCAGAGCCAGCGCCTCCTCGGAACCCAGGGCCCGGGCCGTGGCCACGAGCTCGAGCGCCCGGGCGTAGCCCAAGCGATGCACTAAGCGCCCCCCGCCCCCCCAGCCGGTCAAGAGCCCCATCCGGACCTGCTTGAACTGGAAGACGGCGTGTTCTTCGATGACGCAGAGGTCGCAGGCCAGAGCGATCTCGGTGCCACCGCCTAAGGCATAGCCGTTGAGTACCGCCACGACCGGAACCGGCAGATCACTGAGGCGGTGCAGGAGGTCCCGCACTCGCTGGCCCATCTCCTCGGCCGCCTCGGGGCTTGCGAGACTCTGCATCCAGCGCAAGTCGCCGCCCGCACAGAAGGCCTGATCGCCGGCACCGCGCAGGACGACCGCCACCAGCCCCTCGCGAACCGCCAGCTCATCGACTGCGGTGTCGAGCGCGAGCATGAGGTCGCGGTCGATCGCGTTTCGTTTGTGGGGGCGATTCAGGGTGAGCAGGACCACGCACCCCTTCCCGACCGGGAGGTCTTCGACGAGCAGGACAGGCCCTTCGGGAGTCATTGGAGTTCTCAGTCCTTGCGCCAGGTGGGCTCGCGTTTTTGGAGGAAGGCCATGAGCCCCTCGCGCGCGTCGTCCGTGGAGAGGGTCTTCATGAGCATCTCGTTGAGGTAGGGCAAGGCAGCTGCGAAGTCCATGTCGCTCTGCGCGTAGAAGGCTTCGAGCCCCAGCGCCATGGTCTGCGGTGGCTTGTCCGCGAGCTGTTCGGCGAGGGCCTGGACCGCATCGTCCAGATCGTCGGATGGGACCGCCCGGTTGATGAGCCCGATGTCCACCGCCTCGGCGGCTGAGATCCGCTCGCCCAAGAGGATGAGCTCCATCCCCTTTCGCCGCGGGACCGTCCGGAAGATGTTCGCCATGATCATCATCGGGAAGATCCCCCGCTTGATCTCGGGGGTGCCGAAGGTGGCCGTGTCCTCGGCCACCGCAAAGTGGCAGGCCGCGACCAGTCCCAGGCCGCCAGCCAAGGCGTAGCGCCGGATCTTGGCGACGACCGGCTTTCCGACCGCAGTAAAGGCGATGTTCAGCTCGGGGAAACCCCCGCGATGCGGAACTCCACCGTCGTCGTCCTCGTCCGCTCCGCCCATCTGCGAGAGATCGGCCCCCGAGCAGAAGGAATCGCCGGCGCCGCAGAGCACGATCGAACCGACCCGCGCATCGGCCGCGGCGGTCTCGAGCCCCACAATCAGCTCGTTCACGAGCCGCTGGGTCAGGGCATTCTTGCGGTGGGGGCGGTTGAGGGTGAGGGTGCACACCGGCCCGTCGACTTCGTAGAGCAGTTCCTTGAAGGGGGGAACGGCGGCTGCGGCTTCGTCGGACATGGGACCTCCCGTTGGGTCCGCGAAGGGTAGCGCTTGTCGTTGGCCATCGCGAGGGGCCAGGGTGCGGGGTCTGCCGGCAGAGCGGCCGGATGCGAGTCCAAAGCTCACCGGAGCCTCCGGCCGTTCCCCAGCTAGACTCCCTCTTCGGAGGGTCCCCATGCGTCTTAGTCTCCCAGCACTCCTAGCCGTCACAGCCCTCGG
>CAZQTQ010000051.1:0-16297 GCA_964596025.1 uncultured Rickettsiales bacterium | reverse complement strand
TCGCGGCTGGAGTACCAGCGAACGTAGAGTTCGTCGGAGTTGTCCTCTGAGTCCTGGACGGAGCCAGCAAAGGCCACCTGGTTGGTCTCGATGAGGCTTGCGTCACCAGGCAGCGTGATCGTTGCCTGCGGGGGAGAGTTGTAACTGGCGACGGTCTGGTTGCTGCAGCTGGCGGCAATCAAACCGAAGGGAATTAGGGCAAGGCCCATTACGCAGAGGCTTCTTATGGTCGACATCGTGTTTCTCCACCCCAGGACGAAAGTACGCCGGAGGGCCGCTAAGTAACCCCCAGATGGAGTTAGGTCAAGGGAAAGATCGCATAAGTCAACTTTTTGTCAACCAATTGTTTGCATTTCGACAAGAACGTGAGTTGGCGGCTCAGCAGCGCCTCAGCGGCGGCTCAGCGGCCGATGTAGCGCTTCTCGGCCGCCGAACGCAGCTTGGAGCGCCAGGAGTTGTACTCCGCCTCGAACTTGAGGTGGTAGACCTGGCGCGTTACGTAGCCGGAGACCTCGCCAAAGGGCTTGTCGCCAAAGACGCGGCTCTTGTTCTTCTCGTAATAGGCCTGCTCCTCCTCGGGGCTGACCTGGACCTGGACGTTGAGGTGGATGACCTCATCCAGGAGGACGGTCTCGCGGAGAAATGCGAGGAGGTCGCCGCGCTTGAGCCCCCACAGCTCGAGGAAGCGCCGGAGCTCTGCCGGCTGCGGGAAGAGATCCTCAAAGGTCAGGAGTCGTTCAGTGGCTTCCCCTTCGTCGACGAGTCCCAGGTCTCTCGCTTCGGGCAGCTGGCGGAGGATGTTGCGAAAGAGCAGGGCCTCCAGCGCGTCCACGTCCTCGCTCAAGAGGCGGCCAAAGCGCTGGGGTTCAGCGGACTGGCGAATGCGACCTCGGATCGCCTCCTCGAATGCCACCTGGGAAGCGGTGACTGGGACGCCGTTGATGGTGGCGACCACCCGGTCGGCGAGGACGGGTTCCTCCTTGGCCGGTGCGACGCCGCCCTTATTGGCGGATGCCAGGGAGTCGGCCGATCTGTTCGCTGCGGCAGGCGTCCCAGCGGCTACGCAGCCAGCAAGGAGTAGGGCAGCCGAGGTCCTGTGCCCCCAATGAGCCCGCCTCATGTCGTCAGCCCGTAGACGTGATCCAGTACCACCATGGCTGTGTTCGCCCAGGCGTGGAACAGGGCGCCGGCCAATACGGTGCCGGTTCGGCTGCGGAGCCAGCCAAAGAGCAGGGCGGGGAAGAGGATGAAGGGCTGCCACCACTGGGCTGTCACCAGTGAGTGGCCGACCGTAAAGAGCACTGCCGTAACCGGCAGGCTCCAGCCGAACTGAGCCCCCAAGACCGAGAAGCGGTCGGGCCGAAACACCCCATTGAGCCGGGTCTGCAGGTAGCCGCGGTAGAAGAACTCCTCTGCGTAGCCGACGCAGAGCAGCTGGTAGAGCGCCTGCAGGAGGAGGTCCTCGGGCAGGCCGTTCGTGGGGAAGAAGCGAGGGTAGGGCACCTTGAGGGCTACGATCTCGGTCGTCAGCCAGTTAAAGAGCCAGTTCTGGCACAGGTGGTAGCCGGCGACAAAGATCGGGTAGATGAGGACGATGAGCAGCAGAAGCCAGCGCAGGGCCTTCCAAAGGTCGGGCCACAACGGCTCGGGGAAGAGGACATTGGGGTCCGTGCGGTAGTGGTTCCAGCGGGACGCTAGCTCGGGGGTGTAGAGGAAAACGAGAGCGACGAGGACCAGCCAGTCTGCGCTGAGCCCGAAGGCGTCGACGCCGTTCTTGATCCCGCGGATTACCAAGCAGGAGCCGAGGTACAGAACCCCGACTTCCAGGAAGACTCGGTTGCGGGTCTCAGCGGGGCGGTTTGTCTCGGTCACCCGGGCTCCGGGGTGATCAGGGGGTGTCGAGACCCTCGTTGAGGGATCCCGTTCGATAGCCCTGAAGGTCGATCGTGGTGTAGCGGAAGCCCGCCCTCTTGCAGGCCTGCAGCACCTGAGTGCGGGTGGGTTCGGCCACCAGCTGAGGGAGGTCGGCTGGCAACACCTCAATGCGGCAAATGGGATCGTGAAAGCGCACCCGCACCTGCTCGAAGCCGAGCTGCTTGAGGACTTCTTCTACCGATTCGATCATCGTCAGGCCTCGCGTGGTGATGGGGGTGCCGTAAGGGAAGCGGGATGAGAGGCAGGCGAAGGCGGGTTTGTCCCAAAGCGAGAGGCCGAGGGCTTGGGCTGCGCCTCGTACGTCGGCCTTGGTCATCCCGGCCTCGACCAGCGGATGGACCACGCCGTGTTGGCTAGCCGCGTCCAACCCCGGCCGGTGGTCGCCCAAGTCGTCGACGTTGACGCCGTCGGCAATCCGCGCGATCCCCAGGTCACGGGCCTGCTCCCAAGCGAGGCTGTAGAGCTCGTCCTTGCAAAAAAAGCAGCGGTTGCTGGGGTTGCTTCGGAAGCCCTCGACCTCCATCTCCTTGCTCTCGACCAGGAGGTGGCGGGTGCCCAGGCGGCGGGCGAAGGCGATACAGGCTTCCCTTTCGGAGTCCGGCAGTGTGGGCGAGACGGCCGTCATGGCCAGGGCTCCGGCCCCACGCTCCTCGACGGCGACCTGCAGCACTAAGGCCGAGTCGACGCCGCCCGAGAACGCCACCATCCAGGACTCGCCCTGTTGGAAGAGGGCTCGAAGGGCGCGCAGTTTCGGCTCCCACGAGGCCTGCGTCGAGATCTGCCGGTGGACGGGCGTAGAAGCGGAGAGGATGGATAAGACACTCTGCATCGGGCGCCACTATAAGCACTCGGTTGCGGGGGCGGAAGGACCACCGGGCTGAGGTAGCATGGAGTGCACCCTGCAGCGCTGCCCTCGTGACCCACCGCCACCGAATCGCGATCCGCCCTCCCTTGGCCTTGCATGACATTGTCCGCTCGCACGGATGGGTGCAGCTGTGCCCCTTCCGATGGTTTGCGGAGGAGGGGCGGTTGGAGCGAGTCGATCGCATCGCGGGCCGTGTGGCCCGCGTTGCCGTCGAGCAGGAGGGAGCTGAGTCCCTCTCTGTGGAGGCTGAGCCTTGGGACGAGGGCGCTGTCGAGCGGGTTCGCAGTTTCCTGAATTTGGATCTCGATCTCGACCCGTTCCACGCGCGCTGTGCGGGCCACCCGACCCTTAGTTGGGCCGCTTCCTCTGGGTTTGGACGGCTTCTTCGGGGGGCAAGCGTCTGGGAAGACGCCGCCAAGGGGGTCTGCTTCACCAACATTCGCTGGGGGCAGGCAGTGTCCTGCATCAATGCAGTGGCCGAAGCGGCGGAGGTCGAGGCCGGAGTCTCGGCATGGCCCGAGGCCGAAGAGATCCTCTCGCGAGGGGAAGCGTGGCTGCGCCAACACGCACGTGTCGGCTACCGCGCCCGGTACCTCGTCCGGCTCGCTGAGGGCTTTGCAACGGGAGGTCTTGAGGGCCACGGCTCGCGGCCTGAGGACTTCCAAGCACTTCCCGGGATTGGCCCCGCGACGGCGGCCTACCTCGGAGGGATGTGGGGATGTTGGGATCGCGTCTCCTACGACAGTAGTGTGGCGGCGTTGATGCGCGAACGGGACGGGATCCAGGATCCCAGCGCAGCGCTGGCGCAGGAGCGCTACGCCGGGTTCGGTGCCTTCCGGGGCCTGGCGTGCGTGGTGGACTTGCGGGGATACTTCGATGGCCGGGCTCCTCGTAGGCCCTGGTCTTGACCCCCGGGCAGCCGCTGGGCAGGCTAAGCCCCTCCTTCACCTTGGAACCGTCCAAGTTCCTTTTCTTCCGAGGCTTCCGTGTCGTCGATCGCCGAGTCAACTCTTGAAATCCGTGCCCCTGTCTCCCAAGTCGAAGCTTTTGTGCAGAGAGCCTCGGCCGCAGCGAAGTGGATCTGGCCCAAGGCCCAGGTCGAACACAGCGTCAGCGAGCGCGAGCTGCCCTGCGGCACCTACCAGCTGATCGTTGCCGATGGGGACAAGCTGCGGACCAAAGTCGATGCGGGCGAAGACGGTGCGGTCTTGATCGAGGCTGAGTACCGGCCCCGGCGGAAGGAGGTCCCCGGGCGAATCCTCCGCTACGAGTTGAACCTGGAGCGCGGAGCGGGGACGTGTCGAGCGACGCTGGGAGTCGCGATGGACGGGGCATCGGCCGGCTCCGAGCTGGAGCGGCGCAAATGGCGTCGCAATGCCGAGCAGTGCCTGGAGCGATTGGCTGAGGTGGCGGAGCCTGAGCTCAAGGACCAGGACGTCGAGGCATAGGCCGCCCCTGAGCGGAGCGGACCAGGTGGTGGCGGTGTCCTCGGTCCGGTATTGGGCTCACTCCGCCTTCTTGACCCATCCGCTCTGCCTCCCCAAGAGGGCGTCGTAGAGCCAGTTGGGCAGCGCGCGAAGCAGCTTGATGAGCGTGACCATGGGCCAAGGGAAGTTGACGTCTCGCTTCTTGGCGACGATGCCCCGAACGATAATTCTTGCTGCCTTGTCGACCGGCACCATGAAGGGCATCGGGAAGTTGTTCTTGTCGGTCATGGGCGTCTTTACGAAGCCTGGGTGGACCGCAGTGACCGCTATGCCGCGTCGGCCCAGGTCGAGGCGCAGGGACTCCAGGAGGGTGGTCAGGGCCGCTTTGCTCGCCGAATAGGGACCGGAGGCGGGCAGCCCGCGGAACCCCGCGATCGAAGAGACGCCAACGATGTGGCCGGCCTGCCGCTCGACCATCGAGGGGATGACGGCAGCAAAGACGTTGGCTGCTCCGCCGTAGTTCACGTCCATCACAAAGCGCATGCGCTCTGCTGTGGCCTTGTGGCCCGGCATGGGCAGTCCGACTCCCGCGTTGGCAATGGCGATGTCGATGGGTCCGAAACGGACCTCGCACTGGCTGGCGGCTTTGAAGACAGCCGCTTCGTCGATGACGTCGCAGGGGCAGACCAGAGCCGAGCCGCCCGCTGCCTCGACTTGGGCCGCGACCCCGTCCAGGACCTCCTGCCGTCGGGCGAGCAGGGCGACTCGCGCCTTGAGAGAGCGGGCAAGCTCGATGGCGAGCGCTGCACCGATGCCGGAGCTCGCTCCGGAGAGGAGGACGACGGGACCCTGCGGGTCGGAGGACGAGGAGGACGGGCTAGGAGCGGAGGTCATGGTCGGCGTTGATAGCACATTGACCAACAAGGTCCCTCAAGAGGTGCATCCATAGGCTTCCTTGGTCTATCGTCCCCAGCCATGATCACGCCGCGCATTCACCGTGGTCCCCTTCGTCGGGCCCTGATTCTGGAGAACCCCGATCCTGCCTTGGACGAGGGGTTGGCCGCCCTCGGCTTCGAGCTCAAGCGCGTCGACCGGGTGCCGGGACACTCGGGCCTGCTCTCGCTGCTCGAGGAGTACCGGCCCCACCTCCTCTTCAAGCGTTCGCGAACCGAAATTGACGCGGATGTACTGGACGCGTCGCCCGAGTTGTTTGCAGTGATGCTCTGCTGCATTGGCGACGATTCGGTCGACAAGGTGGCGGCGGCGGCGCGCGGGGTGCTGGTGCTCAACGATCCCAAGTCCAATGGTCGCTCGGTGGCCGAGCTGGTCATTGGACAACTGCTCATGGGGGCGAGGCGTATTCCCGAGGCTTGGGATGAGTGTCGCCGTAGCGCCTGGGCGAAGTCGGCTGCAGGACGCTTCGAGGTCAAGGGGCGGACCCTCGGGGTCCTCGGTCTTGGCCACATTGGAAAGCAGGTGGCGCGTCTGGCCGAAGGACTGGGGATGAACATCCTCTTCTTCGACACCAGTGAGGTCGCGCAGGCCGTCGGCGAGACGATGGACTGGGAGGTGGCGGCGAGCTTCGAGGACCTGTTCGAGCGGTCGGACGTGGTGACGGTTCATCTGAGCGCAGAGGACGACCGAGGGCGCTCCAACCGGCTTGCGATTCGTCGCGAGCACTTTCAGATTCTGGGAAATGGGGCCTTGCCCGATGGCCCGCGAGTCTTCATTAACCTCGCACGCGGCTTCTTGTTCGAGCCGGGAGAGCTGATTGAGGCTGTCGAGAAGAAGTCGATCCACCATGCCTTCGTGGATGTCTTTCCCGACGAGCCGGGGTCGGGCGACGAGTCCTGGAGCAACCCCTACGAGGCCTGTGAGCGCATCCACTGCACCCCGCACATTGGTGCGGCGACCCGAGATGCGCAGCCCCGAATTGCGCGCAAGATGGTGCGGACGACTCAGCTCCTGAGTCAGCGGGGGACCGTGGAGGACTGTGTGTTTGCTCCGCGTCGCCGCATTGACGTCGCGTCGTCTGCCGAGTCTCCCTACATCTTGGCCGTTGTCCACGCGGACGCACGGGGGACCAAGAAGGCGGTAGACGATGCCATTTACTCTGCTGGAGTCAGCAACCTCCAGTCCGCGCACCGGGACTTTGCTCGCTACGGAGTGGCCTACGATCTCTCGGTGTTGGATCGGGGTCTGAGCGACGAGGAGGTGCACAACTTGATCGAGCAGGCCCGTGCGTTGACGGGTCGAGAGGATGCCATCCGGGCAGTACGCCAGATTCGACTGGAGTAAGATTCAAGCGCCATGGTCTTCTTGTGGACAGGACCGTACCGCTTTCGTCGCTGGGGGTCCGGTGCCGCCGCCGTCCTCTTGGTGCTTGGGCTCGTGACCGGCGGCTGTGGGGACAAAGGGGACGACGACGACTCGGCGGCTGGAGACGACGATTCGGCGGGCGAGGGCGAAGATCACCGCACCCCGGTCCAGGCGGTCACCGTGGTTCGCGGGCCCATCTCTGAGACGATCTCGTCGACCTCGACTATCGCCTCGCAAGAGCGGGCCGACATTCTGGTTGAGGTGGCGGGAACGGTGGCCACGGTCATGGTTGAAGAGGGGGCGACGGTTGCGGCTGGGCAGCTCTTGGCCGAGCTGAAGAACCCCCAACTCAAGGGAGAACGGGAGCGGTCAGAGGCCAGCTACAATCGTGCAGCGGAGTCTTTTGTGGCCCTGGAAGCCCTCTACAACCAAGGCTTCTTGTCGCGAAACGAATACGACGAGGCGGCCCACAACTTTGACACGGCTCGGCTCTCGGTCGAGCAAGCTCGAGATGCCGATGCGGCGCGGAGCCTGCGGGCGCCTATCGCAGGGACGCTCAGCCTGCGCGATCTGCGATTTGGGGAGGCGGTTAGTCCGGGGCGTGTGGCTTTCCAGGTGGTCGATCTGGCCCGGTTGGAGGTCGAGGTGAACCTCCCCGAGCGGGAACTCAGCCGACTTCGGGTGGGGCAGGCAGCCCGCATCCGGAGCGAGGTACTCGACGGCGTTGAAGGGACCGCAGAGGTTCTCCGCATCAGCCCAGTCGTCGACCCGGCCTCTGGAACCATCAAGGTGACGCTGTCGGTGCGGCCTGGAGAAGCTGTCCTGCGTCCAGGCATGTTCGTGCGTGTCGACTTGATCACTGACGTCCACCCCCTGGCTCTCTTCGTGCCCAAGAAGGCGCTGGTCTACGACGAAGGGGAGCCCCTGCTCTTCTTGGTTCGCGAAGGTGCGGCGGTGCGGCAGCGGGTGGAGCTGGGTTTTGCCGAGGAGGACCAGGTTGAGATTCTGAGTGGGGTGTCCGAGGGAGACTCCGTGGTGGTGATTGGCCAAAATGTCTTGAGAGACGGGGCTCAGGTAAACGTGGTGGACTGAGTGGAATCGGAACAAAGCGGAAGTTTGCAGGTCGAAGGGTTGGGCGCCGGTGCCTGGCTCTCGAACGTCGGGCTCGTCCGCTCGCGAAACGAGGACCGTCTGCTCGTCCGGATGGCCTTTGGCGAGCGCTACCTCTTACTCCTGGTGGCCGATGGGGCGGGCGGGCACGACAGCGGGGATCGAGCCGCGGAAGCAACGATCGCTTCCTTTGATCGCTACTTCGGACAGCCGGCGCCGCCGGACGACGGAGACCCCAACTACTGGCTCTTAGAGGCCTGCCTCGAGGCCCACGATGCAGTTCGCATGCTGGCTGAGGGCCAGATGCGGGCTCCGGCCTCGACGGTGGTGGGGATGCTGATCGAGTGCGAGAGCATGGTCAGTTGGCGCTTCCACGTCGGGGACAGCCGGCTCTACGTCCGAAAAAAGGGCGGCATGGTGGCGCAGTGGACCCGGGATCACAACATCATCAACGGGCTGATCGATCGGGGCATGGAGGTGGCTGTGGCTCATCGAGTGCCCGACGGGGGGCGCTTGACCCAAGTACTGGGCGGGGGCAGTGAGCCCGAGCCCGAGGTCCACGGCCCCTTGGATTTGGGTGCAGGGGCATGCGTCCTCATCGTCTCGGATGGTGCCTACGGTTACAACGAGGATCGCCCCGTACTGCTGGACGCGACCAACACCGGCAAGGGGACGGTCCAAGAGCGGATCGCCGGCCTCAAGGAGGCGGTGCTGGTCGGTGAGGCCCCAGACAACTTCACCGCCATTGTTTGGCAGTTGCCGGACGACGCCGAGCCCGAGATAGACCGCAGTTGCGTGACCAACTCCACGAAGTCGATTACCGCGGACGATATCGCAGCGTTCCGGCTGGAGCGTTTCGCTCACCAGCTCTCGGACGATGAACGGGCGGAGGCCGAAGCGCGCGCCGGACTGGAGGGCCAGCGCAAGGCGGCGGCGGCGGCGGCGGCGGCGCTTGCGTTTGGCGCCGACGAGGACGGGGACTCTGAGGTGGTGGAGGCGGCTCCTTCCGAGGAGGAGCTGATCGAGGCGTCTCCTTTCGAGGAGGAGTTGATCGAGGCGTCTCCTTTCGAGGAGGAGTTGATCGAGGCGCCTCCCTCCGTGGAGGAGTTGATGGAGGCGTCTCCTTTCGAGGAGGAGTTGATCGAGGCGTCTCCTTCCGACGCCGAGGTGGTCGAGGTGGTGTCGCCGGACGCCGAGGTCGCCGGAGTCCAAGCGTCCGAGCCATCCGGCCATCAGCCACCCACGCCGCCAGAGCCCGCATCGGACCGGATGGGTGACGAGGGACCCGGGTCGGCGGTGTCACAGTGGAGAGAAGTGAGCGACGCCGAGGTCCACGGCGCACACTGGGACGACCTCCGTCCGAAGCTGAGTGGTCTGGCCGCCTTGGGGATTGGGGCACAGAGGGTGATCGCAGCGCTCCTGTTCCTCGGCTTGGCCTTTGTTTGGAGTCCCATCGGACCGGGAGGAAAGAAGTTCTACGGAACTCCCGAGGCCCGCCCGCCAGCTGCCTCGGCATCGCCCGGCGAGGCCTCAGCAAGCCTAGCCCCGCGGCTCCTCCCCTGGCCCGGCATGCCCCAGCGTCGTGACCAGGCTCGGGGCATTGTCGAAAGCCTGGACGCCCGCCGGTGGGCGGCGCTTCCTTGGGCGGAGAGGGCCTCGATGTTGCGGCTGATCTCTCAAATGCTCGGGGTCCGGGACCTCCAGGCGATGAAGCTGGTTTGGCAGATCGGGGCGGGCGGAGAGCCGGTCACTGGAAGCGATCCCCATTGGCCTGCTGCGTCGGTGTCCAACGCCCGCCGGGCTCGAGAGGCCTGGCTCGCCCACACGATGGCGGCAGCTCACTACCCGCAGCTTCTTGCAACCGAGGGCCTAGCCGAGCTCGAGCGAGAGATCGCTTGTGCGCAGGTCCAGGTCCGCTGGCCCGGCGCCTTGGGTTCGGACCCTCCCGATGCCAAGGCATTTGCACAGTGGCTGGAGGCTTGCTTGCCGAGCGATCGGGAGGGCACGTCGGTCACCGTGCGTTTGGGGTCTTGGCCCAGCTGGGGGGTGACCGAGGATGAGATGGAGGAGTTGACCCCGTCCATTCCGGACAACCTGGTCATGCCGCTGTTCCAAGACCCAGGGCAGAGCCTCGACGACCTAAGCGTCCGCGTGCGGGACCTCGCAGTTCTTGCGGCGACGATGCGGCGTCCGGAGATGGCGACCCTCGTGGCTCAGCTTCAGGTCCTCTTGCCCCGGACTTCGGGCGGGATGTCGGATGACTTGTTGCTTGAGGAGAGCGCCTACCGCGCCTCGGTCCTCGCCCAGCGTCTGTCGGAAGCGGCGGGGGGCAGCAAGCAGGTTCTGGCCGAAGGGGGCATTGCCGATCCTCCCGTGGACGTCACGCTTCCCCCGGGCGCTGGCCGGCGGCTTCGTCGCCTGGTCGCTGAGCACTCGCGTCGGGTTGAGGTACAGCTCTATCGGTCGGTCCAGGCGGAGCCCGAGGGCCCCGCGGGCGAACGGTAGGGCCCAGGTACCGTGGGTCCATCAGACGAGGGGGTGCGCCCCCTCACTGCCATCCTCGTTAGCCGCCCGGTCACCGCCATCATGGCGAGCCTTGCGGCGGCTGTCTTCGGCCTTGTCTCCTACGCAAACCTTTCGCTAAACCTGATGCCGGACCTTAGCTATCCGAGCATCACCGTTCGGACGGAGTTTCCGGGTGCGGCCCCTCAGGAGGTCGAGACTCTGGTCTCTCGTCCCATTGAGGTCAGCCTTTCGACCGTTCCAGGTCTCGTGGCACTGGAGAGCCGTTCGCGGGCTGGCGGCTCGGATGTTCTCCTTGAGTTCGAGTGGACCTCAGAAATGAACGAGGTGGCACAGGCCGTGCGGGAGCGCCTGGGGGTACTTGGCCTTCCCGACGAGGTCAAACGTCCGCTTGTCCTGCGCTACGACCCCAGCTTAGACCCCATTTTGCGTCTCGCTCTCGTGGGGCAGGACGATCGGGCTGAGTCCCTGCTGGCCCTGCGCGAGCTCGCTGAGATGGAGGTGCGCCGGCGTTTGGAGGTGGTGCCTGGAGTGGCAGCAGTCAAGGTGCGGGGTGGGCTTGAACGGGAGATCGTCGTCGAGGTGAACGAGGGAATGCTTCACGCCAGGGGCCTGACTCTTGCCGCTATCGCTGAACGCCTGCGAGCCGAGAACATCAACTTGGCTGGAGGATCTCTCCTCGAGGGGCAGACCGAGTATTTGATTCGGACTCTGAACGAGTTCCAGGGGCCCGAGGAGATTGCACAGCTGGAACTCTCTAGTGCTGGCGGCCGTTCAGTTCGTGTTGGAGACCTCGCAACCGTCCGGGTTCGTCCGAAGGATCGGGAGGTCGTTGGACGGGTCGGCGGCCGCGAAGCGGTAGAGATTGCGGTCTATCGGGAGGCTGACGCCAACATCGTTGATGTCAGCCGTCGGGTGCGGGACCTGGTGTTTGGAACTGCCGAGCAACAGACCTTTGTAGAGGCGGAGGCGAGAGAGGAGCAAGCGGCGGAGGAGAGAGAGCAGCAAGCGGCGGACGAGAGAGAGGAGCAAGGGGTCGGGGGTGCGTCCGGGGGAGATGGGGAAGCAACGCAGGAGGCCGAGGCGGAGGCGGGCTCTGAGGAGGGTGATGAAGCCAAGGAAGAGGACTCTGATCCTGCAACAGAGGGGAGCGCCGACTCGGAAGGGGAGAGGGCGATGGCTCGGGCCAAAGAGCAAATGGCCCGGCGGATGCGTGCATTCCTGAGCAACCAACTGCCCGACGGGGTCGAGTTCCTTCTGGTCTCCGATCAGGCTCGCTTCATCGAGGCGGCGATTAAGGATGTACGCCGAAGTGGTCTCATCGGCGGACTGCTCGCAGTACTCGTACTCTTCGTGTTTCTGCGGAGCCTCAGCACGACGGCGATCATCGCAGTCTCCATTCCAATCTCGGTTGTCGTGACTTTTGCCCCCATGTACCTCTTCGGGGTCAGCCTCAACCTGATGTCCTTGGGTGGACTGGCCTTGGCCATTGGCATGCTCGTCGACAACTCCATTGTTGTGCTGGAGTCGATCCATCGTTGCAAGGAGGAAGGTGACGGGCCTGTAGCTTCCGCCGTGCGAGGGACTCGCGAGGTCGCGGGTGCGGTGACCGCCTCGACCCTTACGACCGTCGCCGTTTTCTTTCCCATCGCTTTCGTAGAAGGCGTTGCCGGCCAGCTCTTTGGCCACATGGCGTTGACTGTGGTCTTTGGTCTGCTTGCGAGCCTGGCGGTCGCGCTGTTCCTCATCCCTGTACTTGCCGCACGATCCTTCGCGTTGCCGCCGATGGAGGGAGAACCCGACCAGGGAAGTGCCCCTCAGATACTCGCTCCCTCAGGACCACACCGGGAACTGCTTGCCTGGGCTCGCATCTATCGGGAGCAACTGCGCCCCGGTTCCTCTTCGCGGCGTCGACGCATGGTTCTTGCGACCCTCAGCCCTCTTGCACTTGTCTTCGCATTGCTTCGTTTTCTGCTCTTTGCCTTCTCCGTCTGGCCCATGGGGATTGGGATGTGGTTGCTCCGCCTCTGTGCCGGAGGGGGCCGGTCGACGGTAGGCTTCCTGTTCCACCTCGCAGCCGTTGTCTTCGGCCCGGCTGGGAGGCTGTTTGACCGCGGCTACGTCGGGGTCCAGGGGGTCTACGGAAGGCTTCTCGACGCAGGCCTCCGCCGCCCTTCAGTCGTACTGTTTCCAGCGGTATTGCTTGCCGGAGGCGCGATTCTCCTCGCACCCCGCTTGGGCACGGAACTCCTGCCTCAGCTGCACCAGGGTGTTCTTCAGGCCACCGTTCGCCTGCCGATTGGTGCCCCGCTGGAGCGGACTTTGGACGCGGTGCGCGAGGTGCAGGACGATCTGGCGGCGTTGCCCTCTATCGAATCGGTCTATATCGCGGCCGGAGTTGAAGCTTCGGTTGGAGCCCCTACCGAGCGGGGCCAGAACACCGCGGACATTACTCTGCGCCTTCGCCCCTCCAACCACTCGGCGGAGCAGGAGGAGCGGGCTCGTGAGCAGATTCGCGACGTCTTGGAGCAGCTACCGGGAGTTCAGGCTGAGTTGAGTTCGCCGACCCTGCACTCGTTCCGTACTCCGCTTGAGGTGGAGGTTCGGGGCAATGATCTCGGGTTGTTGCGGGAGGCGGCAGATCAGGCGGTGGATGCCCTCCGGACGCTACCGGGCCTGCGTGATGTTCGGTCCAATCTCCATGTCGGCTACCCCGAGGTGCAGATTCGCTACGACCGAGCTCGCATGAGCCGTTTTGGCCTGAACGTTGGGGTGATAGCCCAGGCGGTCAAGGACAAGGTCGCGGGGAACGTGGCCACTGACCTCCCGGGGCGAGGGAAGCGGGCCGATGTACGGGTCGTGTTGCGTGAGGCAGACCGCGACAGTCTGCAGGCTCTGTCCTCCCTGAACGTCAACCCTCAAGGGACCCCCCCCATACCGCTGAAGTCCGTCGCCAGTCTGACCGAGGCAGAAGGTCCTTCGGAGATTCGGCGGGCCGATCAAGAGCGCTCGGCTCTGATTACAGCGGACCTGGTTGGCTTTGATCTCGGCTCGGCCGCGCTTCGGGTCGAGAGGGTCTTAGACGGGCTTCCCCGAACCGGGCCCGACCCGGTTCGCTTCGAGGTTGGCGGCCAGAGCCGGGAGATGGATGCGAGCCTGTCCGCTCTCCGTCTGGCGCTGCTCCTGGCTGTCTTCCTGGTCTACATCATCATGGCGAGCCAGTTCGAGTCGGTGGGTCAACCGCTCATCATTCTCGCAGCGCTTCCGTTGGCCGTAATCGGAGTCGTTCCTGGTCTCTGGGCCACCGGCTCTTCGGTGTCGGTCGTCGTGCTCTTGGGAGCGATCGTCCTTGCGGGTGTCGTGGTGAACAACGCCATTGTTCTGGTCGACTATGCCAACCGCTTGCGTGCCCGTGGCATGGAGGTCACTGAGTCCGTGCGTACTGCCGGCTCGGTTCGTCTCCGCCCGATCCTCATCAGCAGCCTGACTACCATCCTGGGCCTCCTGCCCTTGGCTCTCGGTACTGGGGAGGGGAGCGAGATTCGGCAACCCCTGGCCTGGACGGTGATCTTTGGGCTAGCGGCTTCTACCGCCCTGACCCTTCTTGTCGTCCCGGTCCTCTACCGGATCGCGGCTTCGGGGCGACGGCGATGAAGTCGTCCTTGCTGCCTCGCTTCGCCCTCGGGCGGCCGGTGACGGTGTGGATGGGATTGCTGGCCACCCTTGTTTTGGGCTGGGTTGCGTGGACTCAGACGCCTGTCCAGCTCATGCCGGCGGGCTTTGACTATCCATTTGTCTGGGCCTGGCTGCCTTACGGCGGTTCCAATCCAGAGGAGGTGGAGCGCGAACTGCTCCGGCCGGTAGAAGACCAACTGGAAACACTGCCTGGTATTCGGAGCATTGGGGCTCGGGCGAGCGTGAGTGGCGCAGGTTTCCGAATCGAGTTTGACCAGAACGTCGACATGGGTGAGGCATGGAATGGGGTGGTCGATCGACTGGAGCGCGCCAGCCTGGAGCTTCCCGACGACTTCGAACGCTACTACGTTTACAAGTACGACCCATCGGACGAGCCGATACTCTGGGCCGCCCTCACGATTCCAGAGGACGCTGACGATCCAGCCTATGTCATCGAGACCCGGATCCTGCGGGCGCTGGAGCGCATTCCGGGGATCGCGCGGGCCGAGTACCACGGAGCCCCTCGAGCCAGGGTCTTTGTCGATTTCAACCGCGAGGCGGTCGAGCGCCACCGAATCAGCCTCTACCAGGTGATGCAGGATCTTGGTGCGGACAACTTCGCCCTGCCCTCGGGGGAGCTCGAAGACCGCGGCGGTCGCATCCTGGTTCGTTCGTTGGCCACCTACGAGGACCTGCAGGCGATGGCCCAGAAGCCCATCGGGGACGGGCTAGTGCTGAGCGACATCGCCGACGTCGTCATGGGCCAGCCGGCGGCGACCTACGTACACCGTGTAAATGGGGCCAGAGCGGCTTCCCTGGATGTGTTCAAGGAGAGCGGGGCCAACACGGTCGAGGTCTGCCGACGGGTACAGGAGGAGCTGGAAAAGCTAAGTGATAAGGAGGGGTTGGCTGGATACACCGTGCATCGCTTCTTCGACCAGGGGCACCTGATCCAGGAGAGCATCGACAACCTGAGAAACTCGGCCATTCAGGGCGGTGGACTCGCAGTGCTCGTCCTCTTTGCTTTCCTGCGGCGCATGGGAGTGACCGTACTGATCGCGCTGTCCATCCCCCTCTCCCTGCTGATGACCCTGGTCGTGATGTACTTCAGAGGGGACACAATCAACCTCTTGTCGATGATGGGACTCATGCTCAGTGTGGGCATGGTCGTCGACAATTCGATCGTGGTGGTCGAGGCGATCTACCGTCGTCGTGAGGAGGGTCAGTCATCGAGAGAGGCTGCCCTGGGCGGTACCTCTGAGGTGGCGCTTGCCATTCTCGCCGCCACGTCGACGACGCTTGTCGTTTTCTTGCCCCTGATCCTCATGTCCGACGACGCCGAGTTCTCTTTCTTCATGGGCAAGTTGGGTATGCCGGTTTGCTTCGCGCTCCTGAGCTCACTATTCGTGGCCCTGATCCTCGTGCCTCTGGTCACTGCACGGCTTGTCAGCGAGCCTCCCGCAGAACCGTCGCGACCGATCGCGGCGCTTACCGCTGGCTACCACACCCTCCTCCGGAAGGTGCTCACCCGCCGAAGTTCGGCCTTTGCCGTCCTCATTCTGGTACTCGCATCGCTGGGATATCCGATGTCGAAGCTACGAGTCAGCGATTCGGGTGATTCCGGGATGGTCGACTTCGTAGTTCGGGCGGAGTTCCCTGGACACTTCAGTTTCCAACAGGTGCGGGAAGCTCTGCTCAAGATCGAAGCTGTCGTCCTGGATAAGAAGGAGGAGTGGCGGTTGCGGGCGGTCAGAACGCGGCGGTGGGGTGGCTCGCGGCGCGGCTTCGTCGTCGGGATGGCCCATCCCCGCGAGAAGGGGGATCTGAGTAAGAAGGAGATGGAGAAGGCGATCGAGAAGCTGGTTCCCGAGCTTCCCGGAGTGGAGACCTGGGTTGGCTGGCGCCGTGATGAAGGGCAAAACAAGCAGATTGAGATTCGACTTGCAGGGGACGACTCGGCGACGCTGGTTCGGATTGGGGAAGAAGTCGTACGGCGGCTCGAGAGCACCAAAGGTGTTGGATCAGCTGAGGCCGATCTGGGCGAGGAAGGTGCGGATGAGCTCCACGTACGGGTCGATCGCAAGCGGGCTTCTCGCTATGGGGTGTCGCCACAAGTGCTGGCGCGAACGGTGTCCTTTGCGTTTCGAGGGACGAGCCTCTCGCCACTGGTTATTCAGGACCGGGAGATTCCTGTCCAGGCGGGGTTCCGCCTGGAGGATCGGCACAGCCTCCGAAAGCTCCAGGACTTCGGTATTTGGTCGACGGCTTCGGGCGAAGTCCCCCTTGCAACCGTGGCTGCAACCCAGGTGGCCAAGGGCTTTGGGATGATCCGTCGGCGGGACCGAAAGACCGTCTTGGACGTCAAGGTGACCCTCGACGATGATGACCTTGGGAGAGGGCGGGAGTTGATCGCTGGCGCTCTCTCCAGCCTGAAGCTTCCCCG